>NZ_JAPWBR010000014.1:0-50327 GCF_041433555.1 Granulicatella sp. 20925_1_45
TTGAATTTTCATAAGCTTTGAAAAGCTCATTTTAATTACTGACTTATTGTATCTCTTTAAGAGATAAGAAATTGTTGTTTCTTCATCAAAAGATGAAGTCCCTACACATTTGGTTTGTCTTCTTTGTTCAGTTTTCAAAGGTCAATCGTTGTTTTGCAACAACTTCTATATCCTATCACAGGACATTTTTACTGTCAACAGATTTCATGTAACTTTTTTTAAGTTTTTTGAAACTGTTTTATAAGCGAACGTTCGCTCAACAGTGATATTAATTTATCATAACTGATTACCAATTTCAACTGAAATGACTAAGAAAATTTTAGATATTTTATTATTCTATAAAAATTCAAAAAAGAGCCTAGGTTACTTGAACCTAGACTCTCATATATACTCTACTGTACGACCCCTGTATCGATTGCTACACCATCTCTTTTAATGATGTATTTACCACTTTGAACTTGATTATTAAATGTAAAGTCGATTGTCACACTTGTGTTCTCAGAAATCTTGAAGGTACGATACGCAGTATTAATATTGTTGTTTGCATCTTGAATAAAGATTTCAACTGTATTTTGTTTTGCTTCTTGGGTATTTGACCCAGAGTTCGCATTATTATTGTTATTTGTCTTCTTCGCTTCATAAGGAATCGTGAATTGGCGAGATACTACTCGTTCTCCTTTTCCTTTCGAGATGACAACTGTTAATGTATCACCTTTTTTAAGAGCTGTGCCTTCTGCTGGTGATTGTTTAATAACAGTATCTGCTGTTTCATTACTATTTTCTTCTGAAATTTGTAACTTCAAGCCATGTTCTTTCGCGTAGTCTTCAACGCCTGAACGCGAATAACCTTTTAAGTTAATTAACGTTACTGGTTCTTTTCCTTTAGATACGGTTAAAACCATTTTTGTATCTTTGGCGACTACTTTTTCACCTTTAGCAACACTTTGTTCTATTACCTTACCAGACTCTACAGTATCTGAATAACTTTCTTTCTTCTCTACTGCAATTCCTAGTTTTTGCAAGGCTGCTTTGGCTTCATTGAAAGTCTTGCCGGTATAATCTCCGACTTCAACGGTGTCTTTACCAGCACTTACTTTTAATACCACTTTAGATTTTTCTTTTACAGAACTTCCTGCCTTAGGGTTCGTCTCTACAACTTTCCCTTCTTCGACAGTGTCCGACTTCACTTTTTGCACATCTGACACTTCGAGGTTCGCATCCGCTAATTTTACTTTTGCATCTGCTTCAGTAAGGTTCGTTACATCTGGAACTTTAACGTCTTTTGGAGAAGTTTGAATAAATGCATAGATAGTTCCAGCACTAATGATGATAAATAGTAGCAATAAGATCCATGGCCATTTCTTTTTCTTCTTCTTTTTAGGTTCCTCTTGAACAACTTTCTTCTCTTCGTCAAATTGAATTTCAGGAACTTCCTTACTTGTTGCTGGAACCTTACGAGGGATTGGTCCTGTCGTAATTGGTTGCAACACCTTTGTTTCCTGACTGAAAGCAGTCGGTTTAAACATTGGCTCGTGTAAGCGTTCTGGATTTAAGCATGTTTGTAAATCTTCCAACATTTCGTAGCAACTGCTGTAACGATCAAGAGGTTCTTTCGCAGTCACCTTCAACACCACATTTTCTAAACTTTGTGGTACTGTTGGTAACATCTGTGATATCCGAGGAAGTGGCTCTTGGAAATGTTTCAACGCGATTGAAACTGCTGATTCTCCTTCAAAAGGAACTTCACCGACTAATAACTCATACAATACGATACCGAGTGCATAAATATCACTGCGGATTGTTGCCATTCCACCTCTTGCCTGTTCAGGAGATAAATAATGAACAGAACCAAGCAATGTATTCGTTTGTGTTAATGACGTTTCAGAAAGTGCAATTGCAATCCCAAAGTCTGTAATCTTCACATTACCTTCTCTATCAATTAAGATGTTTTGAGGTTTGATATCGCGGTGAATGATTCGATTTTGGTGAGCGAGCTCAATCGCTGAAACGATTTGTGTCATAATACGAACGGCTTCACGTGGTGGAAGAGGTCCTCTCTCACGAATGTACTCTTTCAAATCCGTTCCTTCGACGTATTCCATTACAATGTAATTTGTTCCGTCTTCTTCTCCAACATCATATACACTTACAATGTTTGGATGGACTAATTGTGTTGCTGATTTCGCTTCTCGTTGGAAACGTCTCATCGCAGCTTCATTTGTATGGAAGTCTAAGCGTAACACTTTTACTGCCACGGGTCTTTCTAGAATTAAATCTTGTGCTAAATACACTGTGGCCATTCCACCAGTCCCGATATGAGACTTGATTTTATAGCGACCACCAACTGTTTTTCCTGGTACAATCATTCTTCTACCTCCTCCCTGGCAGTATATTTTGCAATCGCAACTGTAATGTTATCGCGACCGCCCGCCTCATTTGCAGCATCGACCGCTTTATTCGCTTGCGTTGTTACATCTGAATAATTCCCTAGAATTTCTTTAATATATTGATCTTCAACCATATTCGACAATCCATCTGAACAAAGGAAAATCGTGTCTCCATTTTTTAGACTCACTCTTACAAAATCAATCTGGACATTCAGTGTAATCCCTAAAGACTGCGTTACAATATTTCGTTGAGGGTGGCTTTTGGCTTCCTCTTCAGAAATCTCTCCAGATTTTAACAACTCTTGTACGAGTGTATGATCTTCTGTCAATTGTTTCATTTGAAAATTGCGATACAAATAAGCACGGCTATCACCGACGTTTGCAATTAACAATTCAGAACCGATCACTACGGCAACCACAATTGTTGTTCCCATTCCATCTAGCTCACGATATTGATTCGCTTTTTGGAAAATACGATCATTTTCGGCCTGAATATTTTTAACGAGCCATTGATAAGCGGCTTCTGTATCCGTAATACTTTCTTCTTCCCAACGTTTTCCCAAATGCGATAATGCCATAGCACTTGCTACATCCCCAGCATTATGCCCGCCGATACCGTCACACACAACAATCATCGGCACGTTTTGAGTATTCAAAAAATATCCGGCAGCATCTTCATTTAAAGTACGTCTTTGTCCGACGTCACTTTTGATGGCTATCTCCATATTTTTCCTCCTGTTGCGAATTTATTTTCTTACCATTCTCGCGATGAAAAATCCATCTGTATGATATTCATGCGGTAAAATCGTAAGCATCGGATTTTCCTTTGTACAACCAAACTCTTCGATTCGTTGTAATTCAAACTCCGGATGTTCTCGTAAAAAGTTATGGACTACTTCTTCATTTTCACCCTTGTTAATTGTACAAGTTGAATAGATGAGTTTTCCACCTTTCTTTACCATTGTAGCAATTGCAGACAAAATTTCCAACTGTATTTTTGTTAATTTTGTTAAATCTTCACTATTTTTTGTGTATTTTATATCTGGTTTACGACGCATCAAGCCCAATCCAGAGCATGGTGCATCTACAAATACCGCGTCAAAGCTTTCTTCTTTAAATAGTTCGCCAACTTTTCTAGCATCGAGTGCGTGAGTATGAATTCTGTCTTCTACTCCTAAACGTTTTGCGTTTTGATGAATCTTACGTAATTTATTCTCATGTAAATCCAACGCCTCTACAAGTCCGCCCTCTTCAGGCACTAAGTAACTTGCAAAATGAGTGGTTTTCCCTCCAGGAGCAGCACACGTATCGAGCACTTTATCTCCAGGTTGTAAGTCCCCTACTTGAGCCACTAATGAAGAAGACTCATCTTGAACGGTAACCATTCCATTTTTGAATGCTTTCGACCCTAGTAAATCTCCTTCTTCGACAATCACTGCTCGAGGAGACAACTTGCTTGGCTGAACCATAACCCCTTCTTCTCTTAAAAGAGTTTGCACTTCATCAACCGACATCTCTGGATTTTGAATACGCGCACTTAGGTGAGGCGCAATATTTAAACTTGGGAAAATTTCTCTAGCCTCTTCTCCGTATTGTTCAAATAATAAATCCACAATCCAGCGTGGCATACTATATTCAACACTCAAACGTTCACGTTCATCTTTAATAGAAGAAACTCCATCGAATCCAGCACGTTGAACATTTCGAAGAACACCGTTGACGAATTTCGCAATCCCTTGATGACCACGTTTCTTCGCAATTTGAACGGCTTCAAAAATAGCTGCGTGATCAGGTACTCGGTCTAAATACGCCATTTGGTATACAGTCATTCGTAGGAGACTTAGCACCCATAATTCCATTTTCTTTTGTTTCTCGATAAATGGTTTTAAATAGAAGTCTAATGTCAGTTTACGCTGAATCGTTCCATAGAATAATTCCGTTAACAAACCTCTGTCTCTTGCATCCAGTTTGTGCTTTTGTAACACGTTTTGAAATGCAACTGTCGAGTACGCTTGATTCTTTTCTACATTCGTTAATAATTCTACGCAAATGTCACGTACATTACTCATGGTTTAACCCCTCAAAAATCGCATCATCCTTCACCCATTCTGAAAATCCATTCATAAATGCCTTCGCATCCATTTGAGCTTTTCCTGCTGGTTGAAGACGTGTAATCTCAAGAACCGTTCCGCCACCACAAGCCACATATAGACGTCCGCCTTCTACAAATAAGCTACCTGGTGCTTTAGTAGTTTGTTTATCCGTTAAAGCTACTCCCCACATCTTCACACGGTTTCCATTTAAAATCGTAAATGAAGTTGGCCATGGACGTAAGCCACGTACGAAACAATCTACTTCAGTCGCTGTTTTATTCCAGTCAATTTGCTCTTGCTCTCTTGAAATATTTGGAGAGAACGATACAAGCGCTTCATCTTGTTCTACTTCAGTAATCGTTCCAGCAAATAACGCTGGTAATGTTTCGATTAATAAATCCGCTCCAACGACACTTAGTTTTTCAAACATACTAGCCACATCGTCTTCACCAGTAATTGGAATGGCGCGTTGTGAAATAATCGCACCCGCATCCATTTTTGCAACCATTCGCATAATTGTTACGCCAGTTTCTTTGTCCCCGTTCATAATTGCATAATGGATTGGAGCTCCACCACGATATTTTGGTAAGAGTGACGCGTGAACGTTCACCGCACCAAAACGAGGGAAGTTTAAAAACTTCGTTGGTAAGAATTGACCATATGCAGCCGTTACAATTAAATCTGCATCTAGTTGCATCAACTCTTCCAATTCCTGAGACCCACTTAATTTTTCTGGTTGGTAAACAGGAATATCATGCTCCAATGCCACTACTTTAACAGGAGTTGGTGTAATGATTTTCTTACGTCCAACTGCACGGTCTGGTTGTGTAACAACGGCAATGACTTCAACTGTTTTATCTTCAATTAATCGTTTCAAAACACCTGTTGAAAACTCAGGCGTTCCCATAAAAATAACTTTCTTCATTTTTCACCTCTATAAGAAATGTTGTGGTTCCATATCAATCGTCATGAGTAATTTCTTCGAACCCACTTCTTGCGTTTCCATCATCAATTGCTCAAGAAACTCTTGCAGTTGCGGTTCGTTTTTGTATTTCACAATAATTTGGAAATAATAACGATTATTCATTCGCGCAATCGATTTAGCAGTTGGGCCTAACACAACTGCATTCGGCGACACGTTCGCCTTCAACGCCTTATGCACTTCAACGGCTTTCTTCAAAGCCACCCCTTCTTCTTCACTAGAGAAAGTAATCATCGTGGTAAAGAAGTACGGTGGATAGTTTGCCATATGACGCATCCGCATCTCTGTTTCAAAGAATCGTTCATACTGATGACCTTGCGCTAATTGAATCGCATAGTGAGTTGGGTTATAAGTTTGGATAAATACCTCACCTGGTTTATCCCCACGCCCCGCACGTCCTGAAACTTGGGTCAGTAGTTGGAATGTTTTTTCCGAGCTTCTAAAGTCAGGAATATTCAATGCCGTATCTGCATTAATTACTCCAACGAGAGTTACGTTAGGATAATCAAGTCCCTTCGCAATCATTTGCGTTCCAATTAAAATATCGGCTTCTTGATTCTCAAACTGTTTCAGAATCGCCTCATGTTGCCCTTTACGTCTTGTCGTATCCACATCCATTCGTACAATGCGAGCATCTGGGAACACTTCTTGCAATTCTTCTTGCACCTTCTGCGTTCCTGTTCCAAAATAACGGATTTGTCGGCTATGACATTTCGGACAAAAATTAGGAATATGTTCTTCATGACCACAATAGTGACATTTCATACTTCTTGTATCCATATGAAGCGTTAATGAAATATCGCAATTAGGACATTCCAAAACTGTTCCACAATCACGACAAAGTACAAATGAAGAATATCCGCGTCGGTTTAAGAGTAAGACACTTTGTTCTCCTCGTTCTAATCGTTTTTCGACCGCATCTAGTAACGTCTTCGAAAACGATCCTTTTTGATGAACGAATTCCGTTCTCATATCAATCAAATGAACTTCTGGTAATAGTTGCGCCCTTGCACGTTTCGTTAATCGTAGAAGTGTATACACTCCCTTTTGTGCACGCGCACGGGACTCAAGACTTGGAGTCGCACTTCCTAACACCACTGGACAGTGATGATATTCCCCACGCCAAATCGCTACATCGCGAGCGTGATATCTTGGAGACTCATCTTGTTTATATGTTGCTTCGTGTTCTTCATCTAAAATAATAATTCCGATGTTTTCTAATGGAGCAAAGACTGAAGAACGAGCACCGACCACAATGTCTGCTTCCTTATTCTTAATCTTACGCCATTCATCGTATTTTTCTCCGACACTCAACCCACTATGAAGCACCGCTACACGGTCTCCAAAGCGAGACTTGAATCGGTCGACCATTTGAGGAGTCAATGCGATTTCTGGGACGAGCATCATCGCGCTCTTTCCTTTTTCAATCACTTCCCCAATCCATTGTAAATACACTTCTGTTTTCCCAGAACCTGTTACACCTTCTAACAAGTATACTTTTGACGTGTCGGTATCGATAGATTCTTCTTTCACTCGGTCAAACGCGACTTGTTGTTCAGGATTTAACTGGAATGGAGCACTCTTTTTAAAGACTCTTCCTTTATAAGGGTCGCGGTTCACTTCTTTTTGAACAATCGTAATCCAATTACGTTCTACTGCGAATTTTAAATCGGCTGTTGTGAAATCCGTATCCTCTAAGAAACGTCTCTTTTCGATTTCCATCACTTCCATCGAAGCGAGTGTTTTTAAGAGTGCTACTTTTTTCTTCGCACGCGCAGAGATTGTAGGGATAAACTCTTCATACTCTTGCATCACATAATTCAATCGAATCCAGTCTTCTGTTTTTACCTTGGCACGGTCTTTGACAAGTGTCTCGATGACCACTGCACCTTCTTTTTTCAACTTCATCAATTGTTTTAAATGATCTTGTGGCAGGTCATCGGTATAAAGCAATGTAGTTTCGTAATGGAAAATTTCTCGAAATACATCTTCATGTTCTTTCGGATTCACTAACACAAATCGTTTTTCATAATTAGATTTCAACATCGCTGGAAGCATCGTTTGATAACATTGAATAAGGAAGGCATGAATCTTCTTCGATAAATACGCTCCAAGCTCTATCATCTCTGGTGACAAGACTGGATCTAAATCCATTAAATGCAAAATATCTTTTACTTCTCCGTCAAAATCTACTTCGTCACTAAGTGCTAGTACGAATCCAGAAATACTTCGCCCGCCAAACGGAACTGCAACACGCATCCCTACTTCAATACTCTCTTGTAAATTTTCTGGGACATGATAATCAAATGGTCGATTCACTTGAATGACGGGAACATCAACAATGACTTTTGCAAACATCTTCTCACCTCCAAAATAGTTTTACTACTCATTATACCATAATGCACTTTAATTTGTTGTCGCTTGCTCTACACTTCAAAACTACGAAAAGAAAAAAGCCAAGGGAGTTTCCCCTTGACTATAAATTTGATTATACGTGTTCTGGTTTGCTATCTTCACGGATTGTTAAGTCACCAGCAACTACTTCTTCCAACGCACGACCTACATTTTTATGTGATTCGTAGTGTTCTAACATTGGTGGTTCATGGTGGTGCAATTCATGCGCACGTTTGCTTGATAAAATAACTAATGAATATTTTGAATCGATTTTTTTCAATAATTTATCGATTGATGGATATAACATCATAATGGTCTTCCCTCTTTCTACTCTTCTTCTAAAATTTCTTCTAATTCATCTTCGAACTCTTCAATGCTCTCCAAGTTTCTTTGGATGCGTAAATGTTCTGTTTGAATAATTGCTTCGATTTGTTGAACCGCATTTTCTACTTTGTCATTGACAACAGAGTAATCATAATACTTCATCAAACCAAGTTCTTCTCTTGCAACCTTCATACGGTTTTTAATCACTTCGTCTGAATCTGTTCCACGGTTTACGATGCGAGATTCTAGTTCATGCAAATCAGGTGGTGTTAAGAAAATAAACACCCCATCTGGCATTGCTTCACGTACTTGAAGCGCTCCTTGAACTTCAATTTCTAAGAATACATCTTTTCCTTTATTTAATGTTTCTTGTACATAATCTAAAGGCGTTCCGTAGTAGTTTCCTACATACTCCGCGTATTCTAATAATTTTTTATTTGCAATCATCTCTTCAAATTCTTCTCTTGATTTGAAGAAATAATCTTTTCCATCCACTTCACCTGGTCTTGGCTTACGAGTCGTTGCAGATACAGAGTACACGAATTCTTGATTGTCTTTTGCAAAAATTGCTGCACGAACTGTTCCCTTGCCGACACCTGAAGGTCCAGATAAAACGATTAATAAACCTTTTCTTGCCATAATCGTTTGAAAACTCCAATCTCTTTACATCTTTTTACTATAGTATCACAAACACTATTCTCTCAACAACCAAAAGTATTGTAAATTCAATAAAAAATCATTATTCGTCTGTTTTCTTTTGATTTTCCATAATTTCAGTAAACTACTCCACACGATTTATACTCAAAACAAAAAGGCTGGAAAATTCCAGCCTTTCCTTTATGCAATTCGAATATTTTTCCATCGTCCACTTCTAAATCGAAGGAGAATAATCATATCCCTGATAAATTGGTCGATAAAGACTGCATACCATGCACCAGCAAGTCCCCATCCAAAGAAGTTTACAAACACATATCCTACACTCAATCGAATGACGCATGATCCAATAAAAATTGCAATGAGTGGCCATACTGTATCTCCTGCCCCACGCAGTGCTCCAGAAGTAATCAATTGATGACTTTGGAACGGTTGAACGAACGCAACGATGGATAAAGCAATAACGGTATTTTGAATAATTTCCACGTTATCCGTATACATCCCTGCTAAAAATGTTGCACCAAAATAGATTGAAGCAGACATCATAATCGCTAACATTAACCCGATGCGCTGGCACATTTTGGTATAGCGCTCTGCTAATTTCTCATCTTTTGCCCCAAGCGATTGCCCCATCAGTGACGAAGCAGTAATCCCGAAAGCTTGAGCTGGAGAATACGATAGCGAAAGTACATTCAAAGCAATTTGGTGAGCCGCATAAACATTATTTCCTAGTCCTGAAACGATTTTCAAGAACATGATAACGCCAAAACGTAGTGCCATTTGTTCTAATGCTGTTGGTATTCCGATACGTACTAAATCGCGCATCACTTCCGCCCTAAATTCAAATTTTTCCTTAAAATCGAGTTTTAGAATACTTTTTCCTGACAAAATATAACGTACATTTAACACCATCGCGATTAAATTCGATGCAGCTGTAGCAATCGCCGCTCCTGTAACGCCTAATGCCGGAAAGCCAAACATACCGTAGATTAAAATGGCATTTCCTAAAACATTACAGCTATTGGCTATAATATTATTCTTCATCGGAGTTTTGGTTTCACCAATCCCTCGAAGCGCTGCTGTTACAGTAAACGATAGTGATTGGAAGATAAATCCAATGGTGACAATTCTAAAGTAGTCCACACCGACATTAATAACTGTCGCATCGCCCCCAAGTAAAGATAAGATTTCCGGGGCGAAAATCAGCATCAATATTGCTGTTGGCGTCACACAGAAAACCATCGCAAGAATCATTACATGCTTCAGGATACTTCCCATGCGATTGTATTTCTTTGATCCAAAATACCTAGCAATAATCGCAGTCCCGCCGACATTTAATGCCTGAATCAAACTTAGTCCAAGGAACATTGGTTGGTTTGTCATCCCAACTGCAGAAACAGCTGCGGCAGTATCCCCTGGAATCTTACCCACCATCATCATATCGACCATTCCAAAGAGTGCACCAAGAAGTACTTCCACAAATACCGGCCATACAATCACAAATATATTTTTTCGAAGTTCTTTATTCGTAAGTTGTTGCTCAACTTCCACGAAACCAATCCTCTCACTTTAAAATGTAGTTACTATTTTACACCTGTTTCTCTTACAAAACAAATAAGCGACAAAAAATTTTGTCGCTTATTGTCTATCGTTTCCCATCCCATTCGGCATAAAATTGCTCTAAGTACAGTTCTAAAAATTCATGTCGCCCTTTTGCCAATTCATTACCATATTTGGTATTCATCAAATCTTTTAACTTCAGTAATTTTTCATAGAAATGCATAATAGCTGTCGATTCACCGTTTCTATATTCTTCAGGCGTTAAGTTTTCACGTGGCTTCATTTCTGGTTTGTGGATTGGTCTTCCAGTACTTCCAGAGTAACACATCACTCTAGCAATCCCGATAGCACCAATGGCATCTAATCGATCCGCATCTTGCACTACTTTTCCTTCAAGAGAAAGTTCTTGTTGTTCCTTATGATTCTTAAACGACATTCTCGTAATAATCGACTCAATAGCTTCAACTTGTTCAGGAGTCACTTCAATAGAAATTAGAAATCCTTTCAATTCCTTCAACGCGGTTGCGGGATCGTTGACAATTTTATCATCGATAACATCATGGAGTAGCGCTGCAGCTTCACAAATAAATAAGTCTGCTCCTTCCGCCTTCGCAATCGTCTTTGTCGTATTGACGACGCGTTCAATATGCGACCAATCGTGCCCTGTTGTATCTGCACTAAGCACTCTTTTGGCATACTGTTCCATTCGTTTTAATTGTTCTTGTTGCTTCATGCTTCCTCTTCCTCTGGATACTTGATTCCCCATTCACGACGTAATTCTGTCATAATTTTCATCACATCGACCGTATATTCAAGATGCATTTTGTCTACTCCTGAATTAATCGTTGACTCCATATCTAGCACTTCATAAGCTAAGGCATCTAATCCCAATTCATCTTCAAAAGTTTCAACGTGTCCATCTTCTGTATAAGTAATCGTTGCTTTATGTGCTCGAGGATAATCTACAATCTCAATATACCCTTTGTCGTAAGCAATGACTCCGCGTTTTGGTTGTTTAGCATGTAGCGTCATCGTGACAGTTGCCATTTCTCCAGCATCATTCGTCAAAACGATTCCAGCTTGTTCATCCACACCCGTTGGCGCTAATTTCACTTGAGAAACCATCGAACTTGGCGCCTCACTCATGAAATAACGAATGCAAGACAAGGCATATACACCGATATCAAGCAATGCCCCTCCTGCTAGATTGCGATTGAAGAAACGATTCGTCATATCATAATCTTTATAGCTACCAAAGTTCATTTGAATCATGCGAAGCTCACCTAAGTTTTCAGCAGCTTTTCTTAATTGTTTATAGACTGGCATATGGTAAAGTGTCATCGCTTCAGCCAAAATTACATTATTTTCTTTAGCAAGTTGCAACGCTTCTTCCAACTCTTCACTGTTTAGCGTAATCGCCTTTTCACATAATACGTGTTTTCCAGCGGCTAATGCTTTTCTAAGATAGTGAATATGAGTGTTGTGTGGTGTTGAAATATAAATAATATCCACTGCAGGATCTATAAATACATCATCAATTGCATCGTATACTTTTTCAATACCATATTTTTGGGCAAATTTCACGGCATTCGCATAGGTGCGATTGGCCACACCATAGAGTTTTCCATTTAAAGATTCCATTGCTACGGCTAATTCATTCGCAATAACGCCAGTTCCGATAGTGACCCAGTTCTTTGTTACTTTTTGTTGCATACACTCTACCTCCAAAATTCGTTACTTTCATGATACCTGCCGAGGTGTGAAAACTCAACTCTAGCGTATAAAAAAGCTAGACCGAAGCCTAGCTTAATGTGTTACGATGAATTGTTTAATCAATTGAATGAGTTGTTTTTGTTGCTCTTCGGCACTCATTGTCGCCTCACCATCTCCATTTTGCTGACCATAAAGTCCAAATCCACTATGATTCCCACCTTCAATGACTTTATAGAGTGTAGACTCTGGTAACCGAGATTTGGCATCTTCATATTTCTCTTGTTTCAAAATTTTATCGTTCGAAGCCGTAATGGATAAAACAGGAATTTGTGTTTCACTGATATCCGTACTCTGATCTGGATAACTTGCTAGTAAAATTAACCCTGCTACTTGACCCGTCTCGTTCAATTTTTTCGCTTCAACCGTCGAAACAACTCCACCTAGAGAATGCCCTCCGACAAACACTTTATCCAAGTGCTCTTCTTTTACGATAGTGGCCATCGTTCCATTATCCAATACCGGTAAATTTAACTGAGAGGAAATAATGTACACTTCGATTCCTTCTTTAGCGAGTCCATCAGCTAATTTTGCATAAGCTTGCGGTTCAACTAATGCACCCGTATAAAATAAAAGCGTTCCTTTCTTTTCGCCAGTCACCTCAAAATGAGTCCAGTTGTTTTTCTGTTCAAACGCAGCAATATTCCAAGTTTTTTGTGCCTCAGGAGTCGCTCGATACGTAAACATTTGAATCAATCCCAGGGCCAATAAAATAAATGCGAAAAGTACCCCAAAAACTCCGTACATGATTTTTCTTTGTTTTGTCATCTGTCATCTCTTCTCTCTATAAACCTTACCACTATAGGATACTACAACTGTACATAAAAACACAATACACCTAATACAAGTGATACCGTATACGGTATCACTTAACTTTTAAAACCGGAACTTTCATGAGCAAGTTGTTCGAGTTAAATTAAATCAATAAAAACAACAAAAAAAGTGGATGCAATGCATCCACCTTTTGCTATTCAGATTAATTTTCTGCTTCGGCTTGTTTTTTACGTTTATTTGCTTTTTCACGTTCGCCTTTATTTAGAATTTGTTTTCTTAAACGAATTGTTTCTGGAGTAATTTCGCAGTATTCATCGTCTGATAAGAATTCTAATGACTCTTCAAGAGATAATTTCTTAGGAGTCTTAATCACTGAAGTTTGGTCTTTCGTAGCTGAACGAATATTTGTTTGTTGTTTTGCTTTCGTAATATTAACCGCTAAGTCATTTTCACGAGAGTGTTCTCCAACAATCATTCCTTCATAAATTTCAGTACCTGGTTCAGTGAAAATTACACCACGTTCTTCAACACCCATAATTCCGTATGTTGTTGCTTTACCTGTATCTGTTGAAACAAGTGCCCCATTACGACGTCCGCCGATGCTTGTTGGAATGTATGGTAAGTATTGATCGAATGTGTGGTTCATGATTCCGTAACCACGTGTCATTGATAAGAATTCAGTTGTATATCCTAATAATCCACGAGCTGGAACTAAGAAGACAATACGAACTTGTCCGTTATCATTGTGTTGCATATCTTGCATTTCACCTTTACGGTTACTTAATGATTCGATAATTGAACCCATGTATTCTTCAGGAGTATCGATTTGTACACGTTCAAATGGTTCACATTTCACGCCATCGATTTCTTTGATGATTACTTCTGGACGAGATACTTGTAATTCGTATCCTTCACGACGCATGTTTTCGATAAGAATTGATAAGTGTAATTCCCCACGTCCTGATACGATCCATGCATCTGGTGAATCAGTTGGTTCAACTTTAAGAGATACGTCTGTGTGTAATTCACGCATTAGACGTTCTTCAATCTTACGTGCTGTTACAAATTTACCTTCACGTCCTGCAAATGGTGAGTTGTTCGTCAAGAATGTCATTTGTAATGTTGGTTCGTCAATGTGTAATACTGGTAAGCTTTCATGTGTATCTACTGGAGTTACTGTTTCTCCAACGAAGATATCTTCCATACCAGATACAGCGATTAAGTCCCCTGCTTTTGCTTCGTTAATTTCTAAACGATTTAATCCGAAGAAACCAAATAATTTAGTAACACGGAAGTTTTTCTTTGTACCGTCTAATTTTAATAAGGTTACTTGGTCCCCAACTTTGATTGTTCCACGGAAGACACGTCCGATACCGATACGTCCAACGTAGTCATTATAGTCTAATAATGATACTTGGAATTGTAATGGTTCATCTGAGTTATCTACTGGTGCTGGGATATGTTCGATAATTGTATCGAATAAGTAATCCATTGTTTTTTCTTGGTCCGCTGGGTTATCTGATAAACTTGAAGTTCCGTTTAATGCTGAAGCATAAACTACTGGGAATTCTAATTGATCATCATCGGCACCTAATTCGATGAATAATTCTAACACTTCATCGACTACTTCTTCTGGACGAGCAGCATCACGGTCGATTTTGTTTACAACAATGATTGGTGTTAAATGTTGTTCTAATGCTTTTTTCAATACGAAACGAGTTTGAGGCATTGTCCCTTCATACGCATCCACTACAAGAACTACACCGTCTACCATTTTCATGATACGTTCTACTTCTCCACCGAAGTCCGCGTGTCCTGGTGTATCCATGATATTGATACGAGTTCCTTTATATTGAACGGCTGTATTTTTCGCTAAAATTGTAATTCCGCGTTCACGTTCGATATCGTTTGAGTCCATGGCACGTTCTGATAATTCTGTACGTGCATCTAATGTATCTGATTGTTTTAATAATTCATCCACAAGTGTTGTTTTACCGTGGTCAACGTGGGCGATAATAGCAATATTGCGAATATCATTTCTTAATTTCATGTATTTCCTCCATTGATTGACAAAATGAAAGTGATGGAATCTGAACGCTAAAAGAGCCCTTCCATCACCTAAACTTCTTCTCTTAACTCAAAAAGTATACTACAAAAACGCTATAAACTCAAAAGATAAAACATAATGGACATCCCTAACTTACTTTCGTTAAGAAGAGATGCCCATTTTTATTTTTAGTTATTTTGCTTCAAACCAGTTGTCACCAACATTACTATCTGCGCGTAGTGGAACTTTCAGACTCACGGCATTTTCCATGACTTCTTCTACTAAGCTTTGAAGGCTTTCTAATTCGTCTTGTGGCACTTCGAAAATCAGTTCATCGTGCACTTGCAATAATAGGTTTGCTTTGAATTTACGTTCTCTCATTTCACGGTCCAATTCAATCATCGCCATCTTCAAAATATCAGCGGCACTTCCTTGGATTGGTGAGTTCATCGCTGTACGTTCGGCAAATGAGCGTAAATTAAAGTTACTTGAATGAATATCTGGCAAGTAGCGACGGCGGTGGAATAAAGTTTCCACATAATCTTTCTCACGCGCTTCTTTTACCACAGATTCCATAAAGTCTTTTACCCCTTGGAACTCTTCCAAATAACGGTCGATAAATTCTTTAGCTCTTTTACGAGAAATATTCAAGTTTTGAGATAATCCGTAATCACTAATGCCATACACAATCCCAAAGTTTACAGCTTTAGCTTGGCGACGCATTTCACTCGTTACATCGTCTGGGTTTGTAATTCCAAAGACACGCATTGCTGTGTTTGTATGAATGTCGACATTATTTTTGAACGCTTCAATCATATGTTTATCGCCAGCAATATGCGCTAATACACGCAATTCAATTTGCGAATAGTCGCTTGAGAGAATCTTCCAATCGTCATGTTCTGGTAAGAACGCGTAACGAATGCGACGTCCCTCTTTTGTACGGATTGGAATATTTTGTAAGTTTGGATCCACCGAGCTTAGACGACCTGTTTGCGTTAAGTTTTGGACAAAACGCGTATGAATCTTGCCGTCTGCTTGAATATACGCTTGCAATCCTTCTACATACGTTGAATTTAATTTAGCTAATTGACGATATTCTAAAATCAATTCTACGATTGGAGCTTGGTGCGCCAATTTCTCCAAAACATCTACTGCTGTTGAATAACCAGTCTTCGTCTTCTTGATAACTGGTAAGCCCATCTTTTCGAATAAGATGACCCCTAGTTGTTTAGTCGAATTAATATTAAACTCTTCTCCAGCTAGCTCGTAAATTTCTTGTTCGATTTCTTTTAGACGTGCTTCGAATTCCACACCCATCTCAACTAAACGTTCTTTATCGACGCGAATCCCTTGAATTTCCATACGCGCTAAAATGTCGCTCACTGGCAATTCCATTTCCCAATAAAGATGTGTTTGTTCATTTTCTTCGAGGCGTTTCAATAGTTTTTCTGGCGCCACCGCAATCGTATATACTTTGGCTGCTAAATGCTGATTCCATACTTCTTCATCTTCAGGAATTTGGATTTTAACGCCTTTTCCGTAAACGGCTTCGTCACTAGCAAGAATCGTCACATCGACACGGCGAGCCACGTCACTAATTTCTTTCACGATATCATTTGTGTCCACTAAATACGCAAGAAGTGACACATCATATTTGGCACCTGCTAACACAAACCCGAAACGATGTGCGAGTACTTTTGCTGCTTTTGTATCAAATAAATGTTTTTCGATTGATGCATCCGCCAGCCATTTCTTGAAAGCTTCTGAAGCAACGGCCGTATTTAAATCGGTCACGAAGACTTCTTTTTCATTTCCGAAGGCAACGGCAATCACATCTGCCACATGATAATTCGCTTCAAGCGTCTCAAAATGAACACTCGTTGCCCCTTTTAGAATATCTTCTGTAATCTCTGACACACGTTTGACGTTTGGGCGCTGAGCTTTTGGTGCTTCTTCTACTGTCGCAGCACCAGAATTTAATAGGTCAGATTGGAACGAATTGAAGTTCATTTCTTTATAGAATGCCATCAACGCATCTACATCTTGTTCCTTACGAAGGGTATCGTCTAGGGTGATTTCAAGAGGCGACTCCACATTGATGCGCGCTAATTTCTTACTTAAGAAAGCTAACTCTTTGTCGTTAATTAAGTTTTCTTTCAACTTACTCTTCTTCATTTCATCGACATGTTCATAGATTCCTTCGACGCTACCAAATTCTTGAAGAAGTTTCACGGCTGTTTTTTCACCGACTTTTGTAACACCAGGATAGTTATCGGAAGAATCTCCCATTAACCCCTTCATGTCGATAATTTGCTCAGGCGTTAAGCCGTATTTTTCAAAAATCACTTCAGGAGTGTACTCAACTAATTCTGTCACACCTTTTGTCGTAATTTTGACTGTGATATTATTATCCGCAAGCTGAATTAAGTCTTTATCTCCTGAAAGAACTACGACTTCATATCCTGCTGCTTCCCCTTGTTTGGCAAGAGTACCGATAATATCATCGGCTTCGTATTGGTTCAGACGGTAATGAGGAATTCCCCATGCATCTAAAAGCACATTAAAATAAGGCATCTGTTCGATAAATTCACCAGGAGTTTTCGAACGACCTCCTTTATAATCTGCATACATTTCAGTACGGAAAGTTGTCTTCCCTGCGTCCCATGCAACGAGCACATGAGTCGGTTTTTCAGAATCTAAAATGGACTTAAACATACGGTGAAATGAATAGAGTGCATTTGTATGTAAGCCGTTGGAATTTTTAAAACGATTTAAATCTAAAATTGAGAAAAATGCGCGGAATGCTAAGCTACTTCCGTCTACTAATAATAATTTTGGTTTTGCCATAATATGCCTCCTAATTTGTCATTATCAGTGTAACAAATAAACAAACTTGTGAACACTAAAAAGAGCTTTTTGAAGATAACCGTAAATAGAGTTTAAAGGTAAAGCCTGTTATGAACCCTTTAGTTTAAAATATCTACCGTGATAAACAAAAAACAGTAAATCATATGATCTACTGTTTTTTTGTAAGAATATATTTCATCTCAAACTGTTTATAATGTTTTTTCTAAAACGACAGCTTTTCCATGTTCGTTCGTTCTTTCAATTCCAGTTTCCATAAAACCGCATTTTTCCCAAAATCTTTTACTTTGAGGATTTCCTTTCATATAAGCAAGCCTTACTTTCGTAAATCCTTCTTCTCTAAAGGCTGTTAAAACCTCATTAATAATAAGGCTTCCCTTTCCTTGTCCAGACTCTTTACAATCCATCATAAAAAGGCCGATATAGATAGTTTCTTTTATCGGAAAAGATACAATGAAATCCATAATAGCAACTAATCTATTTTCCTTAAAAAAGCCTATGTAAAATTTATCTTCCATGTTTTTACCTTCTGGCAGAGCTTGTAAATCATTTAATACAGTTTGTTTACTAGGTTTTGGCGGACAATAGTTAAAATACAATGGATTGCCATTTTCTAAATCCAAAATAAGCGATACATCATTTTCTCCCATCCTTCTAATATTATATATCGTTGATAATTTACTCAAATTCATCTTAAGCCCTCCAAAAATTTGCTTCAATTTTATATTTTATCATTTCTCCTCCAAATCAAATCTATTAAATTAAATAGAAAGTGTACTATTCTACTGAGCGTTTATAAAAACAGAAAAAGCTTGACTTTCTGCCAAGCTTTTATGTTCATTTAGTTTTGTGTTGGAGAAGTATTTGATAAGAGTTTTTCATAAGCAAACTCATATTTTTGAACGTCCCCTGCACCCATAAACACGATTACTGCGTCTTTATAGTTTAATAATGGAGATACATTATCAAGAGGTAATACTTTCGCGCCACCTTTAACCAGTTTTGCTAAGTCTTCGATAGATACATCCCCTGCTTCTTCACGAACAGATGCGAAGATATCACATAAGTATACGTGGTCCGCAAGTGATAACACTGCCGCAAACTCTTCTAAAAGCGCGATTGTACGAGTAAATGTATGTGGTTGGAAGACTGCTACCACTTCTTTTTCTGGATATTTTTGACGTGCTGCATCTAATGTTGCACGAATTTCAGATGGATGGTGAGCGTAGTCATCGATGATTGTCACGCCGTTAATCACTTTTTCAGAGAAGCGACGTTTTACTCCACCGAAAGTGCTGAATTGTTCCGCTAATTCATTACGATCTAAATCGTTTAAGTAGTAGAATGCGATAATCGCTAATGCATTAAGGATGTTGTGGTCTCCATATGTTGGAATATAGAAATGACCATATAATTCACCTTTAATGTACGCATCGAAGTAGCTTCCACCTTTTTCTTTACGGATGTTTTTAGCAATGACATCATTATTTTCACCCACACCATAATAAGTAACAGGTACGATGGAATCTAATGTACGTAATCTTTCGTCATCCCCACAAGCGATGATTCCTTTTTTCACTTGTTTACCAAATGCTTCAAAAGCACTTTGAACGTCGTCGATATCTGTATAGTAGTCTGGATGGTCAAAGTCGATGTTTGTCATGATTGCATAGTCTGGACGGTATGCCATAAAGTGACGTTTATATTCACAAGCTTCTAAAACAAAATACTCTGAATTTTCAATCCCTTTACCAGTTCCATCACCGATAAGATAACTTGTTGGTTCCATTCCACTTAATACGTGAGATAGCAATCCTGTTGTACTTGTTTTTCCGTGCGAACCAGTAATGGCAACACTCTTATATCCTTTTAATAATTCACCTAAGAATTTGTGATAACGAATCACTTCTACACCTTTTTCACGTGCAGAAACTAATTCTTCATGGCTATCTGGAAATGCGTTCCCTGCAATAACAATTTGTCCTTCTTTAATATTGTCAGCGCTGAATGGTAACAATGTAATTCCAGCTTCTTCCAATCCTTTTTGAGTGAAGAAATATTGTTCTAAGTCTGACCCTTGCACTTTATAACCTTCCCCATGTAATACTAAGGCTAATGCGCTCATTCCTGATCCTTTTATTCCCGTAAAGTGATAAATCTTACTTTTATCCATTTTTTCTCCTCGCTTTTCTACTACTGTTTTTTCGGATGAACATATGGCAACTGACGTTCATGTTGCTCCTGTTCCATAATCATCGATAACGATTTTTTCATTGCGCGTCTTTGTTTTCCTGTTAGTGGTTTCTCCGGTGCTTTTCGTCTTTCAACTTTTGTCTCCGGCAACCCTTCTAACAAGGACTCTTGCACGACTTCAACATCTGATTCTTGTTTGCGTTTAAAGGCTGGTACATAGCCCTTTGTTGTGAAAACTTGGCTTTGTACTGGTTTCTCATAAGAGGTGCCATTGTACTCCTTCAAGCGTTTCTCGATTGTATCTTCTTGTTCCTCAACGGATACCAATAAAGCTTCTTCTTTTTCGAATAAAATCAAGTCCGTACTATTTGGCAATAACTCATTTTCTAATTCACGATAAGAAACTTTTGGTGTCTCTTCTTGTTCTAAACCTCTAGTACTTGAAGGTACCGTACTCGGTTTAAAAGGTTTGCGTTGATTCGTATTCAAATAAGAAGTCCAATCCACACGCGGTTTATATTTTTGATGACCTTCCGTCGCTTTTTCCTTAAATGAACGGAATTGCGCTGGTAATTGATGCTCCTCTTTTTCAATCGGTTGTAAGAGTGCTGCATCAGGTCGCTCATCAAAAGGTAAGGATTCTTGTGGAGTCTCATCTTTTCTTGTCGCATCAACTCGCGTCATTTCTTCAACGACCTGATCTTCAAAAGTTTGACCTTGCTTCAAGTAATTTGGAAAAGTAGACTTTTCACGTCTCGCTTGAAGCGATGCGAATGAATCGTTTTTCTCGTTAAATGGTTCATTCATGACTCCGTATCCTCCTTTATTGTAAGTTTAATGATTTAAATGGCGTTCCAACAGGAGTCGCATCATCTAATACTAAGATTCCTTTTTTCGCTGGTGCGTTTTCTAATCCTAATTCACGTGCTGAGCAAAGCATTCCATGACTAGCCACTCCGCGTAATTCTCCAGCCCAAATGATAGCGCCACTTGGCATTACTGTACCAGGTTTAGCAACAACCACTTTTTGTCCTGCTTTCACATTTGGTGCTCCGCAGACGATTTGTAACACTTCAGAGTCGCTTACTCGTGTCATTGTCACATGTAAGTGGTCAGAATCTTCATGATCTACGCAACTTTCAACGTATCCAACTACAAGCGCATCTTCCGGTGTTAAATCTAAAGTTGAAACATCAAATCCAGCTTTTTCAATCAATCCTTTGACAACTTCTTGTTGCTTGGGAGTTAAGACTTGTTGTCCATCTTCTTCAAATGAAATCACTTCAGAAATCTTTTCAATATTATAGCCTAGAACTTCTTTCGACTCACGAACAAAGACTTGAGTCACATTTCCTTTTTTCTCAAAGTCGACGTCGTAGCGGTTTGCAGTTCCACTTGTTAATAATAACGTATCACCGATACCCTTTTTGTTATAAAAACTTAACCACATATATTGTACCTCTTTACTCTTAATTTGTTCTTCCGTCTAAAATAGTGTTCACTGTGCTACGGTCTAACGCACGAATTGTTTGGATGACCATTTCACGTGCTGCTTCGTAGTCTTTAATTGAGAACATTGTTTGGTGTGTATGAATATAACGAGCACAAACCCCAATCACTGCACTAGGAACCCCTTGATTCATTAAGTGTGCTTTACCAGCATCTGTTCCACCTTGAGAAACAAAGTATTGGAATGGAATGTTATGAGTTAACGCAGTATCTTCTAAGAATTCTTTCATACGAGGAAGAGTCACCATACCTGGGTCTAAAATACGTAATAAGAACCCTTGGTCTAAATGCCCAAATGTTTCTTTTGAACCATTAATATCATCTGCTGCTGAGCAGTCTACCGCAAAGAATAAATCAGGATTGAACTTCGTCACACTTGGACCCGTACCACGTAATCCAACTTCTTCTTGCACGTTTGCTCCAGCGATTAATGTATTTGGTAAAGTTTCATCTTTAACAGCTTTTAACGCTTCAAGAACGACTGTACATCCGTAACGGTTATCCCAACATTTAGAAATCATGCGTTTCTTATTGGCCGTCCAAATGGTTTCTACATCCGGAACGATTGTATCACCAGGACGGCAACCATATTCAAGCGCTTCTTCGCGTGAAGTGAATCCAGCATCGAATAAAATATCTGTTACTTTCACTGCTGATTGTTGACCACCAGCCGCACGTAATAAATGCGGTGGGATTGAAGATGAAATAATTGGATAATCTCCATTACGAGTTAATAAAGTAAAACGTTGTGCTGAAACCACATATGGGTTCCATCCACCTAAAGGACTTACTTTGAACATTCCGTTTGGAGTGATGTTAGTTACCATGAAACCAACTTCGTCCATGTGTGCCGCAATCATAATGCGTGGTGCATCTTCTTTGCTATCACGAACTCCAAAAATACCGCCAAGACCATCTTGTTCAATGCGGTCTACTAAAGGTGTTAATTCGTTTCTCATGAATTCACGAATACGGCCTTCGTGTCCACTAGTTCCTTTCATTTCTGTTAACGTTTTGATTAATTGTTCTGTATGAGCTTCCATTGTATCCTCTTCTTTCCTACTTCTATAAAACATCTTATAAACGCGCCAAAAGCTGGAGGTCCTCCAGCTTTCTTTGATTATCCAATTTTGTATAAATCAATAACGGCTCCTGTTTTTGCATCTGCATAAAATTCGTATTGGACTAGTTCATTATCTTCTTTACGAGTAACCCCGCCATAATAAACTTCCCCATAAAACTCAGGGCTATCCACGAATACAGGTTCCATCTCAATCCAAGAGCCTTCGATAGTACCTACTACTTGAAATAATTTACGGACATTTTGAACAATAACATCTCCATTGACATTTCTGCGTTCAAACCATTTTGAAGTGACCCATGCTCCAATAACAGCACCTGCTGCTAGTAGAAAACTTGCACCTTTGAAACTATTTTTTGATTCCATATGAATCAGGCTCCTTTATTTGTTATTCGGGTTGTTTAAAAGCTTTTCTATCCTGTGGGAAAATCACTTCCACACGATAAATTGGATGACCTTTTGCTGAGAATTTCTCTTCGTATTCTGTCATCACATTTCCTGGAAATTCCACTTGATGTAAATCTAACCAAACTTGTTTTAACACAAGTCCAAATTGTGAGAATGACGCAAGGCTGTATTCAAACAATCCGCGGTTATCTGTCTTGAAGTGTAATTCTCCAAATGGTTGTAATACTTTTTCATATCCGACTAAGAAACTTTCATGAGTCAAGCGACGTTTCGCATGACGTTTCTTTGGCCATGGATCTGAGAAGTTCAAGTAAATTTGGTCTACTTCACCATCTTCGAAGTAGTCTGTTACTTGTCCACCATTCACATGTAATAATTGTAAGTTTGGAACATCTGCTGCAAGAGCTTTTTCAAGCGCGACTACAAGGACGCTTTCTTGAATTTCAATTCCAATATAGTTAATGTTTGGGTTTTGACGAGCCATGCCGCTCACGAATTGACCTTTCCCAGAACCAATCTCGATATGGATTGGATTGTTATTGCCAAAACGTTCATGCCATCTTCCTTTCCATTGCGCTGGATCTTGGATGACCATTTCTGGGTGAGCTGCTAGTGCATCTTTTGCCCAAGGTTTATTTCTTAATCTCAAAGTCTAACTCCTGTCTATTCTTCTGTTGGCTTTCCAATACGATTATTATAAATCGACTTCACCAAAAGAATTTTCTCATTCATTTCAAGGTAACGTCCCTCGAAGTGCGTTTTCTTAATGTAATTCAAGCAATTCATGAGAGCATACCATTCAATTCGTTGATAAATATTTGTAGACAGTTGTAAGCCATACATATCAAGCCATTCACCCCATTGATGAACAGGAATGTATTGCGTCAATATCATTGTCAAATCAGAAACCGGATCGGCAAGGCGAACCATTTCCCAGTCGACAAGGTAGAGCTTCTCGTCTTCTGATAACATAAAGTTACGACGGTCTAAGTCTCCGTGACATACCGTTTTCCCAACTTCACTCACAAGCGGAATTGTTTCAATTAAGTAATTCAATACTTCATTTAAGAAACGGTGGGTTTGTAATCCTGACTGTAAATTATTTAAATATTCATCGATGAATTTTTGAGTGCTATACTCTTCACCTTGAATTTGTTGCAACATTTGTAAAAGATTTGGGGATTGATGAATTTGTTTTAACAGCTCAATGACTTCGACGGACCCCATTTCTTCCTTAGTGAGGGATCTTCCAGACAACCATTCTTGAGCTGTAATGACATCACCATTACCCGCACGTTTGGTCCATATTAACTTAGGAGTGATACCTTCACCCGATAGCACCGCTAAAAACGGTGAAGCATTTCTCTTTAGAAATACACGTTCATGGTCTTTTACACCCATGTACGCTTGACCGGTGTCCCCACCAATTGGATGGAGATCCCATCCTGAGTCCATGTTATATTCCATCTATTCCATCCCTAACGACAAATTCTGTTTCCTTTAATAAATCTATTCTTTTATTTTATGGTTTTATACCATTTGAGTCAAGTTTGTGCGCTACTTTTAGCCTACAAACTTAAATTTTTCTTCTCTTCTTAAGGAATCGATAACGTAAATAAAATTGTGTAAAGAATACTCCAAAAATCGGATAGAAAATAATCCCTACTAAACCAATCATTTCACGCATCCCTATCACTGAAGAAATGCCCAATACAATACCGGACGCGACCATCGTCATCATGAGGACTGATAAATTATCCTGTAGACGCGTCTTACTATCTACAAGAGAGGCAAAATGACTATTTTGCGTGTTGGCACTTTGGATAACCCCAACAAGTTGGAATCCTAATAGCATTACAAGTAACGCATTGACGATAAAGTTCCAATAATACTCTTGAGAAAACAATGCAACTACAAAGCTGACAACTGCCAGTTGAAATAATAAACTCATATATTGACTAGTACGGATGACCGTACGACTCACTAAATAGCGATGTCCACTTGGATTCTTTCCAACCAGTACCTTCAATACGCCATCTAAATATGAACGGCGATGCGCTTGAGGTTTATGCACCATTGGCACATCCACAAACAATGCATATAAACGATAAATTCGTTGTTGTCTTTCTAATTCCGATTCAATCATAGAATCGAATCGATATACAAAAGCCGCTTTCCCATAATAGTACTCGATAAAAACACTCATAAGAATTGGGATCACTAATAAAACAAATGACCAAACTTCAGAAATCCATAAAAACATTCCGAAGAAGTTCGCTACTGCAATCACGTAAATACCAAGTTTTTCCATCCATGTAAAATGGAGCACTCCGCGATAAGAATATTTCGTACAACGGAATAATAAATCTTTAAAGAGCACTTGTAAGAGGAATAGCTTTGCGAACATACTCATATTCGTTCCAAAGGCTTGAGCTACGATTGGAAAGACAATTCCAGAAGATGACAGCATCACAAGAAGCGGAAGCGCCCAACTACGACGAATGGCTTTTTGCAAATATGCCTTAAAGTCTTGCCCCACTACCGATAAAAAGATTCCATCGGCTGGTTCGAGCAACGTTGCTACTCCGCCAAAGAATGGAACACTCGCTAGTAGAACTGCAAGTAACCCTAGTAAAGGCCATTCCAATACACGAATCGTTTGAATCCAACTCGAGTATTGCACCATGATAAAGCCAAATAAGAAAAACAAGACAATCAAGAAATGGTCGTTCAGCATATAGCGAATATACTTCATGCTTTTCTTTTGATATTTTCTTACGCGGGCCTCAAAAATTGTTGCACTATTCATGGGCATCGTCCCCTGTCGTTAATGCAAAGTAAATTTCCTCTAGAGAAGTTTCTTCAATATTCGAAGTTGCGCGTAAGCCTTCGATATCGCCTTGTGCAATCACTTTTCCTTCGTGTAACACGATGAAACGATCGCAATACTTCTCAGCCGTATCTAATACGTGAGTCGACATTAAAATCGCTGCACCCTTTTCCTTCTTCTCTTTCAAGACTTGCAGTAAGGTACGAATTCCTAGTGGGTCGAGTCCTAAAAATGGTTCATCGACCACATAGACGGGCACGTCTAGCATTAATGCGCAGACGATAAGCACTTTTTGCTTCATCCCTTTTGAAAAATATGCTGGGAACCAATCCAATTGCTTCGTTAAACGGAATGCTTCCACGAGTTCCATTGCATGAGCCATTGTCTCTTCGT
The DNA here is from genome assembly GCF_041433555.1 of Granulicatella sp. 20925_1_45. Lineage (NCBI taxonomy): Bacteria > Bacillati > Bacillota > Bacilli > Lactobacillales > Carnobacteriaceae > Granulicatella > Granulicatella sp. 20925_1_45. Next base: position 26,265 of record NZ_JAPWBR010000014.1, read on the forward strand.
TCATTTGATTATATGAACGAGCCACAAATTCAATATGTTCTCTAAATGTCAATTCTTCGTAAAGAACTGGGCTTTCTGGAATGACCGCAATCGATTGACGGTAGCCACGTTGGTTTTCGAGGATGCTAAGTTTCTCTACTTCCACTCTTCCGCTAAAAGGGGTAAGTTGCCCAATAATCGCTTTAATCGTCGTACTCTTCCCGGCACCATTGAGCCCGATTAGGCCGCAAATCTCGCCCGGATTTACATCAAAAGTGATGTCCGTAATGACAGGAACTTTTGTATATCCTGCAGTTACATTGTTTAATTGTAGTGACATATAGATTCTCCTATCTAACTATTCTCCTCATTATACCATAAAGCAAAAAAAGTGTGAAAGGACGCAGGATTAGGCGCCCTTTCACACTCCTATTCATTTATATTATTTTGCAATATTTCTCTTTATTCGTTCTTCATCAATTCGTCCTAATACTTTATCTGAAAATTCGACTAAGTTTTCATCTACAAATATTGACCGACCTCTTCCCACCCCTAAACGAGAAAAGAACTTAGTCATTGGAATCGCCAAGTATAAATACATAACGATTTGAGGAATTAAAAATGTTAAGGCCAAAATAATCACTGATGTTAAATAAGAACGCATATGAAACTTTCTGAATAAAGTAAGCATTTCATCTCTTCTCTCATAATCAGCATCCGTCAATGATTGTTTCAATACAAAATAGTTTTCGATATCGAACAATACAGAAATGATTGCAATCAAAATTCCGTATGCTAGCACAGAAATCATTCGATTTTCAAAACTAAATAAGAATTTTGTAAATAAAGGGATGAGACAGATTCCCAAATGTGCTAATAAATCAATCGACAAAATCGAGAAAGAAATTCGTTTTGAACGACCAAAGAACTGAGAACGTTCAAACCAAAAGTTCGCAATCACGACAAAACTTTGCGCAAATAAAAAGATTTCCTTTGCAAACTCCCACATCCCCGCCATCGATGTTGGCGTATTGATTTCTAATACTAAAACGGTAATCGCAATGGCAATAATCGCATCGCTTAACGCATCTAATTTTCCCTTCATAAAGACTCCTCGCTTTCATTCTGATATTTTAGGATATGTTCTTCTAAAAAGCAACGACAACAACTGCTACGAGTCTTTCATTTTAGGGCATTTTTTGATACCATAGAGGTACGAACTCAAGGAGGAAACACCATGACAGATTGCATTTTTGACAAAATTATTAATAAAGAAATTCCAGCACATATCGTGTATGAAGATGACGTAGTACTTGCGTTCCTTGACATTTCGCAAGTAACACCAGGGCACACGCTTGTCGTTCCTAAAAAACACGTGGCTAATATCTTCGAATACGATGAAGACTTAGCGAGCGCAGTGTTTGCACGTATTCCAAAAATCGCACGTGCCGTTCAAGCTTCAAACCCAGACATTAAAGGTTTAAACATTTTAAGTAATAACGGAGAGTTGGCTTACCAAAGCGTCTTCCACTCTCACATCCACTTAATCCCACGCTATACAAAAGAAGATGGGTTTGGATTAAAATGGGAACCAACGAATCCAAGTTCAGAAGTATTAGCAGAAATCGCGCAATCAATTCGCGAACAAATGGAGGCATAATCAATGAGTAAATTTCTAAAAGGTTTTATTTTCGGTAGTGTGATCGGTGGAGCCGTTGCCCTACTAAACAACCCAAGAAGCGGTAAAGAAAATCGTGAAATCTTAGCAAAACAAATTCAAGAAGTGACACAGGATGTTACCGTGATTAACACTGGTAAAGCCACTCTTGAAAGAGGCATTAAAGAAATCCAAGAAGTGATTGTTCCACAAACAATGGAAGTTGTGAACTCTATTCAAGAAGAAGTCGCAAAATTCCAATTGGAAAACAAACCACGCTTCAGACGTATTCAAGAAAAAATTCAAACGTTACAAACTCATCTTAAAGAAATGAAATAGAGGTTTTGCTCTATGATTAAATTATTTGCATCGGATATGGATGGTACTCTGCTAACCAATCACGTAGAGATTCATAAGAATAACATTCAAGCGATTCGAAAAGTCCAAAAACAAGGGAAACACTTTATCGTTTGTACTGGACGCGATTATCTTCAGGCCAATTTTGCACTCGAACAAGCGGAATTACATCTCCCTGTTATTGCGATGAACGGTGCTCAGATTTTTGATAAAAATCATGACATTATCTGGGAAGTAACAATCCCGCACGAAACAGTCTATGCCCTGCTAGACTACTTCGATTCGATCGACTTGGACTGGCAGCTCGTGACTTCTGAAGGAAACTTTAGAAAGAACTATGCTCTCTTTATCAACAAAGTCATTGAACGAAAAAAGGCCGAAAAAAATAATCTTTCGCCTGAACAATTGAAAGAAGAAATTAGACAGCTCAAAATCCTTCTAGAAGCAACCGATGTAACGACTGCTGAAGAAGTGCTATCGATTCCGGATATTAAGGTGTTCAAAATTATCGTCTCTCATGACGACGGGCCTACTTATTTCAAACCTGTTCGTGAACATATCGATCAAGTGCATCCAAACCTTGTGGTCACTTCCGCATTTTATACGGATTTGGAAATCAACCACAAAGACGCTCAAAAAGGCATTGCGGTTGCTCACTATGCCGAAACACTTGGCTTATCGATGAAGCAAACTTTCGCTATCGGCGATAACTTCAATGACGTTTCGATGATTCGTGACGCAGGAATTGGCGTTGCGATGGGAAATGCTCCAGAGGAAGTTAAAGATGTGGCCGATTTTGTGACAGACACCAATGTTAATGGTGGTGTGGCAAAAGCCATCTGGCGTGTCCTCGAACAAGAACAATAAGCATCACTCTCTTCTCTTTCATGAGAGAAGGGAGTTTTTTATGCTCCTACCTTCATGTCAGAAAATGTGACATGAGATGAGACTAGAATTTTGCATTTTAAGAAAATCTTCCATATAATAGAAAAACCTTATACGTAAGGTAGATTTGGAGGAATATGTATGAACATAAAAAAATTGAGCTTGGGAGCTGTTCTAGTCACTCTATTGATGACTCTTCTATCCCTCGTTTCTCCGACAAGTTCTGTTAAAGCAGAAACTAAAAAATATGTAATCGCAACAGATATTACATTTGCTCCATTTGAATACCAAGATACAAATGGTGAATATGTCGGAATTGATATTGAATTAATGAAGAGTATCGCAGAGGCTGAAGGCTTCGAAGTAGAATTCAAACCACTCGGCTTCAATGCTGCCGTACAAGCATTAGAATCTGGTCAAGTAGATGCTGTGATGGCTGGTATGGGTATCACAGATGAACGTAAACAAAAATTCGACTTCACAAATAGTTACTATGACAGCGGAATCGGGATGGGAGTTTCTAAAAACTCTGAAATCACATCTCTTTCTGATTTTAAAGGTAAAAAAGTTGCCGTTAAATTAGGAACACAAGGTGCCACTTACGCAGAATCTATCAAGAACAAATACGGCTTTACCGTTACAGCTTTTGAAGATTCATCAAGTATGTACCAAGATGTAATGGTAGGAAACAGTGATGCGTTATTCGAAGACTATCCAGTACTTGCCTACTCAATCACATCAAACAACTTGCCTTTAAAAATGACAGACCATAACGAAAACAAAACAGAATATGGTGTTGCTGTTAATAAAGGTGAAAACGCAGAATTAATTACTGCTTTCAACAACGGTTTGAAAAAACTAAAAGAAAGTGGTAAGTATGATGAAATCATCGACAAATACACAACAAACGCTAGCGAAAACACAGAAGCAACAAGCATTCTAGGATTAATCAAAACAAACTGGAAAACACTTGCAACTGGTTTATGGAACACAATCGTATTAACAGTTGTGGCTTTAATCTTCGCAAGTTTAATCGGTATTATCTTCGGTTTAATGAAGACAAGCCAAAACAATATTGTACAAGCAATCGCAGGATTTTACATTGACATTATCCGTGGTGTTCCACTAATCGTATTAACGTTCTTCATTTACTTTGGAATCCCGCAAGCATTCAACATTACAATGCAACCGTTCGTAGCGGGTGTCATCACCCTCAGCTTGAACGCATCGGCTTACATCGCTGAAATTATCCGTGGGGGTATCCAAGCGGTAGACAAAGGACAATATGAAGCCTGCATGAGTTTAGGTCTTCCATATCCTAAGAGCATGCAAAAAGTTATCTTACCGCAAGCGATTCGAATTATGGTTCCTTCATTCATTAACCAATTCGTGATTACATTGAAAGATACATCTATCCTTTCAATCATCGGTATTGCCGAATTAACGCAAACAGGTAAAGTCATCATCGCTCGTAACTTACAATCAAGTCAAATGTGGTTAATCGTGGGCGTGATGTACTTAATCGTGATCGTTCTATTAACGAAACTTTCAGCTCACTTAGAAAGGAATTTAAAATAATGGCTATTATCGAAGTTCAAAAAATTCAAAAGAAATATGGCGACTTAGAAGTATTAAAATCCATCGACCTTTCTATTGAGGAAGGCGAAGTAGTTTGTATTATCGGGCCTTCAGGTTCTGGTAAATCCACTTTCTTACGTTGCTTAAACCGTCTTGAAAAAATCAACAGTGGTCATATCATCATTGATGGCTATGATTTAACAGACAAGAAAACAAACTTAAATAAAGTTCGTGAGGAAATCGGAATGGTGTTCCAACACTTCAACCTCTTCCCTCACCTAAGCGTTCTAGAAAATATCATTCTTGCACCGGTAGAATTAGGTCGTGAGACAAAAGAAGCTGCAACTGAACATGCGATGGAACTCCTTGGCATGGTTGGTCTTGCAGATAAAGCGGATGTCTCTCCTAAATCTCTTTCAGGTGGTCAAAAGCAACGTGTGGCTATTGCCCGCGCGCTTGCAATGAAACCAAAGATGTTATTATTCGATGAACCAACTTCAGCACTCGACCCTGAGATGGTTGGGGATGTATTAGAAGTAATGCAAAACCTAGCTAAAGAAGGAATGACGATGGTCGTGGTAACACACGAGATGGGATTTGCGCGTGAGGTTAGCGATCGCGTTATCTTCATGGATGGTGGTTATATCATCGAAGAAGGAACTCCTGAAGAAGTGTTTGGTAACCCACAAAACGAACGTACTCAAAACTTCTTAAACAAAGTCTTACATTAAAATCAACACTGCTCCTGGTACCAATTGGTGCCGGGAGTTTTTTTGTGACAAAAATATGTGCTAGAAGAAATAATACTTAATTGGTGCTCTTCAAAAGGAAAAAGATAGACTTGCGTCTTTTTGTTTTTTATTGAAAGAGTCATAGTGGGGCAACGGCGCAAGCCTTGGTCTTGCACCTTTGAAGCTTCAAAGCTGGAGTAAGGAATCAATTCCTAACTCCAGCTAATTCACATTCAATGCTATCCCCCACTATTCTTTCAATAAACAAAAAGACTCGTCTATCTTCTTAGCTTTTTGATGGAGCATTGTTTCTTCTATCTCGTATTTATGTTGCTAAAACTCCTGTACATTTGTGTGGTGCAGGTATTTTAATCAGATTTGTAAAGGTTTTGGTGTATAGTGGTTCAAACACTTCAAGGTTCTTCGACAAGAAAACCACCTCCACTCCGAGGAAAACAAAAACTCAAAATTATCATATATGATAATTTTGAGTTTCTACATTCTACTTCACTTCAGATTTCGATAATGGCACTATGGCTAGTGTTTTCCCTAAGCATCCTAGAATCTTTAATAAGGTATCTAGTTGCGGAGTACTCTTCCCCGTTTCGATTCGAGCAATCACGGGTTGCTTCACCCCACTTAATTCTTCTAATTGTTTTTGGCTAATTCCTAATTCTTTTCTAGCACGAATTAATTCACTAATAATAGCAACTCTTAAATCAGTAGCGGCGATTTCTTCTGGGGTAAATAAATCGTTTTTCACATCTTTCCAGTTACTTCCAATTGCTGTTTTACTCATCTTCTCACTCCTACTCTCTTAAAATTATCGTACTATTATTATAACTTAAAAGTTATCGTTTTTAAATACTTTTAAGTTATTAAGTTTTAAAAATAAAAAAATCATTATAATGTATACATTATAATGATTACTTAAAAAGACCGAGCGGATGCTCGGTCTTTACTAGTGACATTCAGTTTGGACACCATCAATCATGTCTTGGATGGTGCGTTTGTTATAGAAATTAATTTGTTGTTGGATTTGTTCTTCTTGCAATTTGCCCATCACGCTTCCCATTCGGGTGCTGACAAGGCAGGTTGGGTCGGCAGCTTCTTTGAAGGCTTTTTCCAAGCGCTCATCCTCAGATACTAATAAGAAGATTTCTCCAAGTCGAACTTCTTTTGGATTACCTTGCCACTGGTAACCACCTTGTTTTCCCGCAGTGGTTGACACCCATCCTTTCTTCACCGCTTGGCTCATCAATTTTCGAACAATCGCAGGGTTGCTACAAGCGTTAAACGCGAGGTCTTTACTTGAATAACGATTGTCGTGATGAATTGCCAGGTACGTTAGGCAGTGAATCATTACGATAAAGTCATTTCCCATAATAATCCCTACTTAATTAAGCCGAATACGTCGTTTAAAGCTTCTGCCATTGTTGGGTGAGTGAAGATTTGATCGCGAAGAACTGTGTAAGGTACGTTCGCGTTCATTGCAGTTGCGATAATGTTAATCACTTCATGTGCTTCTTCAGCGAATAATGTTGCACCAACGATTTGGTTTGTTGAAGCGTCCACTAATACTTTGTAGAATCCAACTTGGTTTCCTAAGATTTTAGCTTTTGGAATTGCCATTGCAGGAAGTTTCGCTACTTTAACTTCGATACCAGCTTCTTTTGCTTGTTTTTCATTTAAACCAACGCTTGCTAAAGGTGGGTTAATAAATGTTGCTGTTGGGAATTTTGCACGTTGTTTAGTTGAATATGTTGTATCCCCTGCTAAGAAACGTTTCACGATACGGAAATCATCTAATGATACGAATGTGAATTGTGGTCCGCCGTTTACATCGCCCATTGCGAAAATATGAGGCACGTTTGTTTGTAAGAATTCATTAACTTTAATTGTGCCGCGTTCTGTTAATTCAACGCCAGCCTTGTCTAAATCAAGACCTTGTACATTTGCACGACGACCTGTCGCAACTAAGACCGCATCTGCTGTAAAGGCAACTGGTGCACCTTCTCCTGTAGTAGCTTCTACTACTGCTTTACCGCCTTCTTGATGAACGGCTTTTAATTGAACACCTAAGTCGAAAGTAACGCCTAAAGCTTCTAATTGTTCTTTCACAGCTTGTGCCACATCTTCGTCTTCACGAGGAAGGAATGCTTCAGTCACGTCGATTACTGTTACTTTTGTACCGAATTGTGCGTAAGTTGCAGCGAACTCTAATCCGATAAATCCACTACCGATAATGACAAGGCTTTCTGGATATTCTTCTAAGTTCATAATTGTTTCGCTTGTGTGAATTGCCCCACCGATTGTTAAACCTTCTACTGGTGGTACGAATGGAGTTGCTCCAGTATTAATGAAAATACGATCTGCTTTGAAGAGTTTTTCTCCTTCTGCAGTATCCACAGCTACTGTATGGTCATCCACAAAACGTGCAGTTCCATCGATAATTTGTGTTTTTTCAACTGAATCTACTTTGTTGTAGTTTGCAGTGTTTAAAGCAGCAATTAATGCTTTCTTTTCTTGAACGCTCTTTGTATAGTAGCTGCTAGCATCTTCGTTTGAATATTGTTTGCGAAGTGCTTTTGTCGCTAATTTTTTAGAAGGAATACAGCCGACATTAATACATGTTCCACCGTACATTTCTTTTGATTTTTCGATTAAAATCGTATCTTCTCCAATACTTCCTAAGTATCCTGCTAATGTTTTTCCGGCTTTACCGAAACCAATAATGATATTTTTTACTGTTGTTGTCATAAAATCACCTTTCTAATTGTAATGTTTTTAATTACAGTTAGAGTATATCTCACGAATGTATAATCACAAAATTATCTGCTCACGAAAAAAGACACCTACTTTTGTAGATGTCTTATTGTCCTATTTATAAATACTCTTTTAAATGATTTACTAATTGAAGCAGATCACTCTCTTTTGGTTGATATTCTTCGGATGACATTTCTTCCCAAGGAACCCACCAAACAGGGCCTCTTCCATTATGGCCATACCCCTGCATATCTCCTGCTTTTCTTGGAAATAGATGCCAATGTACATGTGCATCACCATTTCCTAACAATTCGATATTCATTTTCTCAGCTTGAAACGCTTTTGCCACGGCCTCTTGAACAATACTCATTTCTTCTAGAAATTTTATTTTTGTTTCATACTCCATTTGATGCAATTCCGTTACGTGTTCTTTGGCTAGGAACAATGTGTACCCTTTAAAATACTGTCCGTCTCCTATTACCACATAACCCGTTTCAAGTTCTTTTACAAAATGCGGATTTTTACCTTGCTTAATTAATTCAATCCGCTCACAAATCAAACACATGTACTTAACTCCTACTTCAATCTGTCTGCTTTAATGATGGAATAATATGCCATATCACAGATACCTTGATTATTCTTACCATTTTGTCGCAGCGTGCCTTCATAAGTCATTCCAGCTTTTTGCATCACTTTTCCGCTGGATGGATTATTCGCATCATGACGTGCAGCCACTCTATTACAACCCGCTTCTTCCAAGAGATAGCGACTCACTGCAAACAATGCTTCTGTCATAATTCCTTTTCCCCAGCATTTGCGACTAAGCGCATATCCAATCTCCACAGCGTCCAGCTTTTCTTCCAAATGCACAACATCGATACTACCAACAACCTCATTGTCAAATACGATTGCCCACTTGAATTGAAGCGGATTTTGGTAGCCATCTACCCAACGTTTAAGGCTTTCCTTCGTTGTCTCGACAGATTCATGCGGAGGCCACGTTAAGTAATGCGTCACCTCTTCGTCGCTCGACCAGTTTTTAAACATCGCTGGTGCGTCTTCTACTTGAAAAGGTCTGAGAATTAATCTTTCCGTTTGAATCGTTTTTGTTCCTATTGGATTCATCGTTTTCCTCCTCAATCAATGGCTAAAACAAAGTCCAAAAGGATTCATTTACCGTATTGATTTATTATTGAATGGTTGGTTTATAAAACGAGCGGTTATCTAAACCGAATACGCGCTCTGAGAATGCGCCTGGTTCTGTCTTATCGAGTGCATTTGACATCATTGTAATCGTCGCATCTAACAAGTCGATATGGTGCAATACTTCCGCTTCTAATAATTGCGGACGTACTGGTGAACCGTATTCGAGTTTGCCGTGGTGAGCAAGCACGACATGTTTTAATAAAAGCACGTCTTCTTGATTTTCATCGATACCAAGCTCTTCACAGGCTTTTGTAATTTCTTCGTCCATGATCACGATATGCCCTAGTAAGTTCCCTTTAAGTGTGTACTCCGTACCGATTGCGCCGGTTAATTCCATCGTTTTACCAATATCATGTAAAATCACACCAGAATATAATAACGAACGGTTGATTTGTGTGTATTGCGTTGCAATGGCTTTGGCAAGGCGTAACATCGAAACTGTGTGGAAACTTAAACCACCTACAAAAGCATGGTGGTGACGTTTCGCTGCAGGGAACTCGAAGAAGGCTTCTTGGTATTTCTTCAAGATATTATGGACGATACGACGCAAATATGGATTTGTGATATCGAACATAATTTGGTTCACTTCTTCTTCCATTTCTTCCTTCGTCATTGGAGCGTGTTCTACGAAATAGCTCGCAGATGTTGGCTCTCCTTTTGAAGCGTCAGTAAGTCGAAGGCTGACAATTTTCACTTGTGGCGAATTATTGTACATTTCTCGTTTTCCGTTTACAACTACTACTTTTCCTGGTACGTATTTTGCAATATCGTCTGAAGTCGCAGACCAATATTTTCCGTCCATTTGACCTGATTGATCTTGGAACGTGAAGGCGATAAACGGATTGCCATTTTTTGCCATACGCACATCTGCAGATTTAATCAATAGGCAGATTTCGAAACTCTCGTCCACATTGTATTCATATAATTTTTTTGTCATGATTTACCTTCTTTCTCTTTCCCCTAACTTCAGTACATTCTCTTTAGGTAACTGAAGCGGAACTTCCGTTGTAAAGTAAAAAACTTGTGTTACGCGTGATAGCTCTTCCATTAATTCTAACATAATCGATAGACGTTCTCTATCAAAATTGACGAATCCATCATCGATTAACACTGGAATTTTCATCTTCTTCGCTAATTGGAAAATAAAGGCAAATCGAATCGCGACATACAGTTGGTCTAAGGCCCCTTTTGAAAGATAGAAAGCTTCCATCCATTGGCCATTTGCCTGCTGCACCTTCGCCTGCGTATCCGTTAAGAGAATCTTCGTATATTGTCCCATCGTGAGTCGGCTAAAGATACGGCTCGCCTCGTCTAAAATCAACGGCACTCTCGTTGGAACTTTTTCTTCAAGTTGCTTCAAAATCCATTTGGCTGCATATACTTGTGTCGCCCAATCTTTGATAGACTCTTGTACCTCGAAGCGTTCAAAGTCTGCTTCAAGCTGAAGGGCTTCCGCATTGTCATCTTCTTCAAGAAGTTCTGCCTTCGTTTTTGTACTTGCCAATTGGTCACGTACTTCTTTACGTTTACTTTCTAGCTGCGCCTTCGTGAAGGACTCGTCTTGAATTTCCTCTTCAAGCGTTTGTCGTTGCAAGCTTTCTTTTTCTTCATTCGTAAAAATAGCTACTTGCTTTTCGATATACGCTCTCTTTTGCGCTAACGCTACACGATTGTCCAGTGTTGGTAACTGAGTTCTAAACTCTTCTACAGTTGTGATTCCTAGTGGTGAAATGGCTTCTTGTAATTCTTTGCGCACTTCTGTTGTATCTTGTTCCAATTGCGCTAAATGGCGTTCTTTTTTTAAGATACTTTCTTGGAGTTGCTCCAATTTTGCCACTCGTTTTTGAGAAGTCATCCATGTCTCACGGATAATGCGTAGCTGTTGCTCCACAGTAGCAGGAGGAGTGATTTGTTCTTTGGTCCAGAAATCTTCGCTCTCTTCTTTAAAGGCTGAAAGTCTTTGTTCCAATTGAACGAACTGCGCCTTCTTTTGTAAGAAATCATTGACACTTCGTCCTTCATTTCTTCGAACAAATCGTCTTGCTTCGTCTAGAGTTACCTCAATTCCTTTCCCTGAAAGGAGTTGTTGAACCCGTTCGTCTACTGCACTGTTTTTTGGAGATTGTAACTTCCCTGTTTTGTGTAAGAAGAACCCTCCGCCAATTCCTAGAGCTGCAGCAACACCAACGCCTAGCACTACCTGGTTCGTTAAAAATCCTACTACAATAATGGCAATGATTCCAACTAGCCCAATAAGGACTCCTGTTTGAAATTGCCCAGCATGTTCGTTTTCACCTTGAAGGGTATCTAATTCGGCTAATTCAGCCTCTGTAAATGGTTTGGCATCTTCACTTTGCACACCGATATTCCCTGGATGTGTCTTCAACTCCCGTTCCAATTCAAAAGCACGCTCTTCTACCGCCGCTGCACCTTGAGCTTTTGCATAGAGTGCTTCAAGAGTCGAATCCTCTGCTGCTTCTCCGAGTGCTTCTGCTTCCGCTTTTGCCTGTTCTAACTCGATTTTTGTACGTTCGAGTTCTTTTTCAAAGGAACGTAAAGTATTACTCGCTTCCACAGCCTTACTATGGTCGTACTCTTTTGGGAACTCATGTAGTCCTTCCATAGCGCGGAATTCTTCTAAGGCATCAAAATGAGCGAGCTTTTTCTCTAAGACATCTAGTCTAGATTCTGTCTCTTGCAATTTGGTAGATAATTCTCCTTCTTCTACTTGAAGCTCTTTAATAGAACTGAGGTAACTTTCATAAAGTACGTTCTCGCCTTTAGTTTGCGCCAATTGATTCGTTAAGCCTTCGAGTCGATCCATTCGCTCGTTGAGTTCCAGTTTTTTAGCTTGCGGGCGAAACAACTTATCCGCCTCAGCAAGTAACTTCTGACTCTCCTCGTAGGCACCCTTATGTCCCATGACACTCAAGCTATACAAGAAGCGATGGATTTCCTCTTCGCTTCCAAACGCATTATTTTGCAATTCCTCTTCATTAAATCCAAAGAGTGAATGGTATTCATTCATCGTCAACTCATGAAGAACGCGGTCCAGCATCGTTTCGGGCAGCTCTTGTCCAGTTTCTGCACTCTTTAGAACGAGTTTCCTCTGAGGCCCCACAGCGCTACGCTCGATGATTAGAGCTCCAAGCCCTTCATCTTCAATCCACATCCGTCCACCACGCGTATTCGTATGGAGGGGCTGATATGGATAAACGCCATTTTTCTTTTGTTTAAAATCAAAAAGCATCTGCTCGATAAAACGTCGAAGGGTCGTCTTTCCGGATTCGTTCAAGCCTTGAACGACTTGTAAGTTCGGATGGAAAGTAAAGGTCTCATGTTCCCATTTCCCAAAATGATCAATCTCAATTTTTGAAATATACATTAGCCTTCCTCCCTTCCCGAAAAGCGAGCTTCTAATAGACGCATCGCACGTTCATGAATCTCTTGTTGGACATCTTCCTTTTGCAGGAATTCGCTCATTAACTGATTCGAGAATCCACTCTTGGCAATTTCCATTTCAGAAAAGAGTGATGCATCTACATCTCCCACAAGAGAAATTCCAGAAGCGCCACGAAGCGGTTTTGTGACTTGTTCTCGAATACTCATCACTGTTACAAGGCTACGTTTTTCTTCTAACAATCCATTCACGACTTCTGTGAGTTGTTTTAAATCTTCTCTTGAATATCGCGATTCTTGCGTTTGTAAATGCAGCGTCACAAGACTACGTTTCGCAGGACTCGGCAACGCCTCTACGATCAGATACGGTAAAGTTTCTAAACGAGCGGTCTCGCTGATAGCAAGTTCTACTTCCATCCAATCCATCGTACTCGTTTCAATAAAGTGAACCTCTGGGGCATTCCCTGGAGTAATTTCAACAAGTAACGCTCCCTTTGGACCACTCTCTTTACGGTCCGCTCCTTGAGTTGTACCACTATACCACGCACATGGCTGGCTAGAGACTTCTTGGCAAGTATGAATATGTCCAAGCGCCCAATAGTCATATCCTTTTTCTCTCAGTTCAGGAATCGAAAATGGTGCATAGCGACCTTGCGCAGTCGTAAGTTCTCCATGCAATACCCCAATATGAATATCACTGTTGGCACTCTTAACCGGATACTCTTGAACTTTCCGCGTAGCTACAACAGGAACCTCATAACTAAACCCACTAAAGGCCACACGTTCCCCGTTTCTCGTCTCCACTTCAATCGTTTCAATGGCACTCCCAAAAGTATAAATATGCTCCCCGGAAACGTATGAAGTGCCCGCATCATGATTTCCAAGCGCTACAACGACAGGAATTCCAAATGGTGCCAGGCGATTCAACTGACTCTGCAAGAACAATTTTTCTTTGACGAAGGTGCGTGAACTATCCAGTAAGTCCCCAGCCAACACAAGCGCATCGACTTCTTCTTCAATCGCCACATCAATGACTCTTTCAAAAGCATCAAACGCCGCCTGCTTTAGCTCTCTTGCGATATCTTTATGGTTCTTTCCGACACCTGCGTACGTAATTCCTAGATGGACGTCGGCTGCGTGGATGAATTTCACCATACGTTGCTCCTTTCTTTTCTTCAAAAAAAGCATATTTTCCTGAACCGTCTGTTGTGCGTTCAAAGAAAATATGCTTTGGATCGATTCTTAATAAAACCGTTTAAAATTGATTATTTTGCGCTATAAAGCTCTTGTAATGGATTTGTGATGATACGGTTGATGTCTTGCATAATCGTATTCAAACGTTGCTCAGCTTCCATTAACGCTTTAATATGCTCATTTTCAGACACTTTTTGTCCTAATTCTTGTGCTTTTTGAATATCTTCTTCAGTGATTTCTTGTCCTGAGAATTGTTTTTGTTGTAACTCGATATTCACTGTACGGAATTCATCGAATAACGCTTTTGCTGTTTCGTCAGCATAAATTGCTTCGAAGCTTTCCTTTACTGTTTTGAATTCTTGTAATTCGCGTAAGTCGCGTTCTAATTGATTGGCTGTATCATAAATATTACTCATGTTTCTTCCTCCTTAAAATACTCTTTTATTATACCATAATTTATATGGCTAAACTATTAATACGTACGTACGTTCGCATCATCGATTTCTGAATTTATCCCAGAGGTTTTTACCCCATTCTTGGATTTGATTCCAAACTTGTTCGCCCGCTTTTTGAGCGTCTTTGATAAATTGATCGACACCGTTATTCGAATTGTTATTTTGGTTATTTTGTTTCGTCTTCACGGCTTCCACATTAAATGGTGTATTCGCGGTAAATTGAAGCAATCCTTCCATCTCTAGTTTAAAGAGTGGCCCTACCCCTTCTCGGCTAGATGCTGATAGAGAGTAGTTTCCTGATTGGTCATATCCCATCCAAGTTGCAACAACTACGTCAGGTGTATATCCAATCATCCATTGGTCACGAGAACCATTGTCATTATTGATAGCTTCGGTTGTCCCTGTCTTACCTGCAATCGTCTTACCAGCTGGTGAAAATGGTGCGCCAAGTCCTTCTGAACCGTATACGGTTAATAGCATACTTGTCATCTTCTTAGCGACTTCTTCCGTTGTCACACGGTTTTCCTTCGCTGCTGTGTTGTCTACAACGACTTTACCATTTGCGTCCACAATTTTCGTTACAAAACGTGGTTGCACACGAACACCTTTATTGGCAAAGGCTGTATAGGCAGAAGCCATTTGTTCTGGAGAGACCCCTTTTGTAAGTCCTCCAAGGGCAATCCCTAAGTACTCATCTCCTGGATCCGTTTCGATTCCGAACTGATGAACCTTCTCGATTCCTTTCTTCAATCCGATTTTATCGAGTAACCATACAGCAGGAGCATTCCAACTGTGGTTCAAGGCTTCCGTCATCGTCACAGTTCCTTGATACTTTTTATTCCAGTTCTCAGGCGTATATTTATCTGAACCATACGAACGTTTCTCGTCCACTAGAACAGAATTAGGTTGATATCCTTCTTCAAGAGCCGGAGTATATACGGCTAATGGTTTGAATGTTGACCCTGGTTGCGCCTGAAGCTGTGTTGCACGGTTAAATCCACGGAAAGTGTGTTTCTCGTTAGTACGGCCACCTACTGTTGCAAGGACATCACCAGTTTGCGGATCCATGGCAATCGAAGCCGCTTGAGCAACCGTACCGTCACTCGCTTTCGGGAATAACCAACTGTGTGAGAAGGTTTCTTCCAAATCTGCTTGCATATTTTGGTCTAGACCTGTGTAGATTTTATATCCTTTGTTCAGCAAGTCTTCTTCGCTGATTCCGTATTTCGTTGTAATTTCATTAATTACCGCATCGAAATAATATGGATATTTATAACGAGCATTCGCTTCATACGTATCCGTCACGGTAATCACTTCAGCGGCAGCTTTATCGGCTTCTTCTTGCGTGATTTTGCCATTATCGACCATCAACTGTAAAACGGTCGCACGGCGTTTCACCGTCGATTCCATATCGTCAATCGGATTATACACATTCGGTGCCTTTAAGCTTCCTGTAAGAACAGCCGCTTCACTGATGGTTAAATCCTTTGCACTCTTTCCGAAATAACGAAGCGACGCATTTTCAATTCCGTACGCCCCATTTCCGAAATAAGCATTATTTAAATACATCTCCAAAATTTGGTCTTTGGAATATTTCTTCTCCAACTCGAAACTCAAGAAGAGCTCTTTCGCTTTTCGCATAAACGATTGTTCCTGAGTTAAGAACGCATTCTTGGCTAATTGTTGCGTAATGGTACTTCCTCCACCCGTCACTCGGCCACGGTTCATTAACAGGCCAAATGTCGCACGAAGCAGCCCCATCGGATCGAATCCATGGTGGTCATAGAAACGTTTATCCTCTGTCGAAACAAGCGCGTTAATCATATTCGGAGAAATCTGGTCTATCGTTAAAAACTCCCCTTTATTGATATTCAGTACGCCGGCTTCTTGGTTATTGCGGTCATATACTTCCGTCACTTGGACCATCCCAGCACGTAAGCCACTCACATCGGTTGTCTTTGCGGAATAAACTAAAAATCCCGTAAATAGTGTGACTACCGTTAGCATCATTGCAAGAAGTAGCTTCGTGACATGAAATTTTCTCCAAAAGCGACGAATCGCCATCATGATTTTATGATTCCAAATACTCTTTATAATGGATTGTTTTTGTGGTTCTTCAGTATGACGGTGCTCGAGTTCATTGTCTTGTTCGACTTCGATATTTTCTTCGTCATGATTCTGATTGTTAAATTCTTCGTTCATTACAATCCTCCTTTTAAATTGAGTCTATTATACTGTACCATAAAACCCTTTAAAACCACATAAAAACTACACACCTTTACGAAAAATTAAAGGATACCATCGCCTACTATTTCTCCTTAAAAAACTTACTTAAAATACCAAATTATTTTTATCAATATAAGGTATACCTTATATTGGTTAAATCTTATATTGCGTGTTTTTATTATTGGAGCAAGAAGATTTAAAGATTATTCGTAAAATAATTAAAGTGCAGTTGCAAACGTAAATGATGACTAGAAACTTACAGATTCTATCATTACAGTAACGTGACTTCGCATTAAAACGAATAAGCAGGCGTAGGAATTTTATTCCATACGCCTGCTTTGAGGATTTAAAGGTGAGAGACTTTTAAGGCTCGAACCGGTGCAACGTTACCGTAATGATGAAGATATCTGTAAGGATTCATAGGAATCATTTACGATTTCTCTTGCACTGTCTCTTTATTTTTTTAAACTGCGAATAAACGTTCTAAGTCTTCGTGAGTAAATGCTTGTCCGTCTGGTTCGTCCACACGTTCAATCGTTGCGCCTAATGCACGTAATTTTTGATGGAACTCATAATATCCACGGTCCAAGAATTGTAAGTCTGTTACGCGTGTATATCCTTTTGCAACCATTCCAGCGATGATTAACGCTGCCGCAGCACGTAAGTCTGTAGCACGTACTTCAGCACCTGACAATACTGAGGCACCAGTCATCACAGCTGTATGTGAGTCAATACGGAATTGCGCACCCATACGTCGCATTTCTTCTAAGTGGTTGAAACGGTTCTCGAACACTGTTTCCGTCATTGTGCTTGTACCAGTTGCTAATAATTGTGCAATTGTCATTTGTGCTTGCATATCTGTTGGGAATCCTGGGTGAGGTAAAGTTTTCACGTCAGTTGGTTTCAACTCATCTGGACCGATAACGCGGATTCCGTCTTCTTCTTCGATAAACTGAACACCCATTTCGCCTAATTTAGAAATTAATGGTTGGTTGTGTTCTGCAATCGCATCTTCGATAAACACATCGCCTTTTGTAACGGCAGCCGCTACCATGAATGTACCCGCTTCAATACGATCTGGGATAATAGAGTGAATCGTTCCATCCAAACGTTCTACCCCTTCAATACGCATGTTTTCAGTTCCGGCACCGACAATTTTCGCACCCATCTTATTTAAGATATTTGCTAAGTCGACGATTTCTGGTTCACGCGCTACGTTTTCGAGATATGTTGTTCCTTTTGCTAAAGTCGCAGCCATCATAATGTTTTGAGTAGCTCCAACAGATGGGAAATCTAAGTAAATACGAGCTCCGTGAAGTTCTTCCGCATGCGCTTCGATATAACCTTCTGTTTGAACGATTGTCGCACCCATTGCTTCGAACCCTTTTAAGTGAAGGTCGATTGGACGACTTCCGATAGCACATCCACCAGGCATTGCAACACGTGCATGTCCAAAACGTGCTAATAATGGTCCCATTACAACGATTGACGCACGCATTTTACTTACGTATTCAAATGCTGCAGTTGTTGTAATATCTTTTGTGGCATTTAATGTAATTGCCTTTTCTTCTTCGTCAAATGTACTTAAGACGTTTAAGCTCCCTAATACGTTTAACATCATATGTACGTCTGATAAGTTCGGTACATTTGTTAAATGCGTAACGCCTTTATCTGCTAAAATACTTGCTGCTAAAATCGGTAATACCGCATTTTTAGCGCCTTCTATCTTTACTGTTCCCTGAAGACGTGTATCGCCACCGCGCACGATCATCTTATCCATTAAATAACCTCCAAAAACTCTCTATCCATCTACTGCAATATCAATTGAATGTACTGATTTAAATAATCTGATAAATCGAATATGACTTTGGCTATACTAGCACCCATCCAAATAGCAATGAGTAAAAAGAGGATACGGGCTTCCTGAACGCGGCCTTTTCTGAGAATCTTCTCAATTTGAATGCCTTGCAACGCCCAATAGCTAAGCATGATAAAAGCAAGAACCAATGTAATTCGAATGATTAATGTTACTTGAATCATACCTACTCCTCCAGTCATATACTGCCTTTCTATACTACCATATTTGACCATTAAAAAAAAGCAGGAGATATCCTCCTGCTTACCCAATTAAGT
Source organism: Granulicatella sp. 20925_1_45 (assembly GCF_041433555.1). Taxonomy (NCBI): domain Bacteria; kingdom Bacillati; phylum Bacillota; class Bacilli; order Lactobacillales; family Carnobacteriaceae; genus Granulicatella; species Granulicatella sp. 20925_1_45. The sequence continues at coordinate 44,831 of NZ_JAPWBR010000014.1, forward strand.
AAAAGCATCCTAGTCTAATAAGTGCTGCTAAAATCAGGCTTAAAAATAATATTTTTTTAGAGTCTTGAATGAATATTGCTAGTAGAGTCATCCCTGAAAACAGAATGGGTAACGAACCTAATACAAGGGGATGAACCCCTCCAATTTCGAAAAGTAAAATTGCCTTAATACAGAACATTAAAAATACAGAAGGCCATATCATCCTCACTAATATTCGCCCTATAAAAACGCGGCTTTGGCTTCGAACTAGTATCAAAAGTCGCATACTCTCATACTCATTAATAAAATACATCAAAATAAGTACTTCCATTACCATTAAGAGAATACTTAAAAGATGGCCAAAAAGAAAAGTAACGGGTATAAAACTGAAGTGTGCCTCGATATAGAACGACGGTAATGGATGATATAAATTCCATACTATTAACAAACCAAAAATGTAGAGAAGCCACTCTCGAATTGGAAATAACTGTTTCATTGAAGAATCAGCTTCCCTTCTTCCATCAAATATTCCTTATCAAACTGTAATTCGGCCAAATTATCATGAGCAGCAATCACAATTGATTTCCCTTCTTCATGAAGCTGTTGAACTAATTGATGAAACTGATCTAGTGATTTTTTATCTAGACCTCGAGTTGGCTCGTCTAATAAAATTAAATTTTGATCCTCCATCACAGCTTGAATAATCCCCATTTTCTGACGCATTCCAACGGAGTATTTTTTCACGTGAACTTTACTATCAAAATCTAAATCGAAATTATTCACTAATTCTCTTATTTTCGATTCATTGTAATTTTTATTGATAGAGGCTAAAAATTTAAGATTCGTTTTTAAACTACTTTCTTCCATGAACGCTGGATTCTCAATCAAAGCTCCAATTCGTACATCACTATCTACAACAATTTCACCTTTATCCGGCTCCAAAATATCACAAAAAAGTTTAAATAAAGTAGACTTTCCGCATCCATTAGATCCTACAATATGAATAAGCTCTCCTTGGTCAATTTTGAAATCAACCTCTTCTAAAATCACTTGAAAGCCAAATTTTTTGGATACATTTTTTAGTTCTAACATGAGTACCTCCCCTTCACTCTCGTAATAGAAACAATATCGTAAAATAAGATGTTAATGAAAATAGGATAGAACCAATAATAGCCATATTTCTATTACACCCAATAGAAATCGTATAGATGATTAATCCCGAACAAATTAAATACACGCTTTTTAATAGAGCAAATATCAGCATCGTTTTTGTAAATGCTTGTCCATTCATCATTTGGAATAGTAACGCTAAAGAGAATTGAGCGACAAAATAACAAACAACTGAAACTAACACTGTTACCAATTGATAAAATTGGTAGTTTTTCTCTCCAACTCTTTGAATGAGAAGGTAACGGATTTGATGTCGTCTCCAAATGACAACCCCTAGTAAAACTAATAATAAGGTGTCTGAAAAATATGCTGTAAAATGGGAAGACAATAAGTCTAGTATTAAGTTACCGAAAATTTGCCCTTTTAAAACAAAAGAGACTCCAGAAACAATCGATAATCCATACACCCATTGTTGTCTTTTTCCAACGAGGAGCTCATTCATTAATATCCCTCCTTCAAATCCATCTTTCTTCTGATAATTAATAGGAGAATCGTCAAAAGACTATAAAATATCGCAGGATATACAAAAAAAACCCAAGCTGAATGAGAAATAGTTTCTCCTAATAATGTGTACATTCCTGGTTGAATGAGTGATAAAACGCAGATTGAATATCCGATAACCGGGGAAATTCCACCTATAACCATTGCTAATAAAAGCGATATAATCACTAATAACAATCCACTGCATAAATAAATGATATATCGTTTTAGGAACAATCCAACTGAAAAAACAAATGAATAGAAAATGGCGTATCCTAAAGGAATCATGACTATCGTACAGATTAAATTAACAAAACTATTGGTTGAAAAGTTGATAGTAAAGGACCACGTCAAATATGAACTACTCTCTTCGAAAATAAATGGTGAGTAAAATAAATGAACTAATATAGCCTGAAGGAACATTTTCACTAAGAAAACAAAATAGATTATGATAAAGTTCGTTTTAAATTGTTTTGATATAAGTGGTGAAAAGAATGTTTTTTATGTCGTAATCTCACAGATTGTAAATAGTCGTAATGCGTTATCCTTTGTCTAATACATTCATGTGAAAAGAATAGCGGTGGAATCATGAATGCCAGAAAACCATATACAGCGTCCATTACCTCGCTGGTACTGAATATAATCTCATAAAACAATGGTATTCCTCCTTCAGCTCCTCCAAAATGTCCCGTTGACAAATGATAATGAATATAGTTTAGAATCATAATGATGGAAAGTATCCAAAAGAAAATGATTGAGAACATTGACCACTTATTTTTATAAAATATCATTTTTTTCACCTACCATACCTTTATCTTTATCATTTAAAAGCAGTATTGTTTACGCTTTCATTATACAACTCTTATTTATAATCAACAATACAGATTTGTAAAAAAAAATCTCTTTTATTCGTAAAATTTCTCTATTTTTGAAACTTAAACGAAAAAAGAAATTTATGCTATACTAATACCAAAGTGAGGGGAAAGAATGTTAGAGAGATATAAAACGATTAAAGCGGCTGGGACGAATGAAATCGAGATTAAGGGATCTCGTTTTATTGCTCATTTTCAGAGGGTAACAGACGAAGAAGAAGCACTCGAATTTATCCAAGCCATCAAAAAGGAACACTGGAAAGCAACGCATAACTGCTCTGCTTTTCTCATTGGTGAAAACGACCAAGTGCAGCGCGCGATGGATGACGGTGAGCCAAGTGGTACCGCAGGCGTTCCAATGCTAGAAGTACTCAAAAAAAACGAATTAAAAGATGTCGCGGTCGTGGTGACACGTTACTTTGGTGGAACAAAACTTGGCGCTGGAGGACTCGTTCGTGCGTATTCTGGGGCTGTCAGCGAAGGGTTGAAAGCCATCGGAATCGTCGAATGCAGACTCGAGGATCAACTTGCCCTAACTTTTGATTACGCACATGTAGGAAAAGTGGAATATTACTGTCAGACGCAAAATATTCCCATTGTCGATAAAGTCTTCCTCAATAATGTTCAATTCACCTGCAGCCTCCCTGTTCAAGAGGTCGAAGCTTTCCAAGCAGCTATCATTGATCTTTTACAAAATCAAGTGGAGTTTGAGAGCCTTGGAGAAATGTATACAGAATATCCAGTTGGGTAAAAACAGAGGTCTATTCATTCGAATAGACCTCTGTTTCTTATGTTTTATATTCGAGGATGGATGGACAGAGAAGCTGTGAGAGTATTTAGCTTCTCCCCCTTCCAATTCCTACACTAGCGGAAACGTTAAGGGCACGGGTCTCAACGTTTCACTTAAAAGAGAAGATTATCAATATCATTTTGCGATAATAGAAGATCCATTTTCGCAAGGCTTGAGTAACGGTTCATCGTTGGCAATTCATCCAAGATGACAATATCCGTTCCAAGTCGTTTTAAGAGCTGATCAACCATATTCGAGAGTCTCATGGCAAATGGTCCACTTGTAATAAAGCGAAGCGGCACAGCCTCCATCATCATAATGAGTTCTAAAATATAATTCTGAATCGCTTTAGTATCTAAATCTGTTTCCTGTAAGAAGATGATTTCACGTTCATCGGCTATCGCCAGCATAAATGCGCCTGTTTTATAAAATCCCATGGCCGCAATCGGCGACAATGTCAATTGGATTTCCAAACTTTCTGATAAGATGCCCTGAATTGCCTTCTTTGCACGTAAGAGTGAGAAATCACTGACCGCAACGGGTTCAGGTTTCACTTGGAAGAACGGCTTCAACTCTGCAATCTTATCGAAACTGATTTCCTTACGCGTCATATCTAGTGACTTTACAGCCTTTGTTTTTTGATTATATTCGAGAACAGCATAGCAATCCGCATCTTCTTGGTCGAGAATACTCGCAGCTTTCAAGAGCTCCTTCCAGTTGCCTTCTTGCAAGAGAATGTCACTCACACGTAGCACAAACTGGACTTCTGATTTCTTAAGGTCTGCGAATAAATCAAATGGTTCATTGAAGCTCGATACCATCGGCAATTCTCTGGCTCCTTTAACAGGATACCCTTTCTGCTTCAAGTATTCGATTTCCTCTTCATCGAAATCTACACGTTTTGAAAACTGAATTTCGATACCTTTTCTAAACCAAAACGCTTCGGTCCGTTCCTCTCCGACTACCTCATCTGACATGGTTACTAGTCGTTCAGAGAGTCTATAACGAACAAGTTCTTCTTCGTTTTTGAAGAATAATAAACGTAAATCTTGCTGTTCATCACGTTCAATTAAAAAGAAAAACTTCACTGCTCCTCGTTTATTCTGAAAAGCAAAGGCAGCATTTTTGAGTTCTGTTTGCTTTTTTACGAGCTTAAATAGCAACGGTATACTTTGGTACAATTCCTGACTCATATACACTACCCCAATCTTTCTTTTATTCATTTTTATTATACTACCTTTTACATAAATTTGATAGCGGTTTTAGTTTTTATTTAAAATATTATATATTTGATGTTTTTAAATGATTTAATTCCACCTGCGACTCATTTTTCCCACTATTCAATGAATTAATTCGTTTTTTTAGTGTTGAATTTTTTCAACTTTTCAAAATTCTTAAACTTTTCTTAATCTATTTTCGGGCTCTTTCTTGTAATTTTAAGCATAAAAATACCCCCTCAAGCATTGAATAAACAATCCTTGACGGAGTATCTTATAAACAATATTTAATTAGCGATCGATTTCAGTAATTTTTCCTGTGTCGTTTGAAATCTTAACGTTCACTTGTTGTCCGTTTACTGATAAATCAAATTCCCAAACTACTTCACCGTGATCTTTATCGACGCTCCACTCACGAAGGACTCCTGTTGGGAATTCTTTTTGAGCGATAGCTGCCATCTCATCTACTTGTTTCAATGTAGCTAAGTAAATTTTTTCTTCATCATGTTCTTCTTTATCTGAAGTGGTTTCATTAACCTTCATGAAAGTCTTAGCTGACTTATCGTAACGGTACGTATATTCATTCGTATCGTTCATCGCTTCCACTTCATAGAACATTCCGTTAGAGTATTCTAATGCAGTAATATCAAGAGCTGGGAATTCTTTCTTAAATGCATCTACAATTTCTTTTTGCATTGCATTTTGGCTTCCCATCGCCTCTTCAGAAGCGTTTGTCGCTACAGTTGTGTTTGTAGCAGTCGTAGCTGGTGCTTGAGTTGTCGCTTGCACAGTCGTTGGTTGAGCTGTTGTTGCTTGCGTAGTCTCTGCTGGTGCTGCTTGGTTAGAACAAGCTGCTAATAAGCTTGCGGCTACAAGACCTAAGAGTTTTGTTGTTTTATTCATAATTCCACTCCATTCTTAAGTTTTAATAATGATAATCTAGAACCTTTGTTTCTAGGAGAAGGTTCTATGAAGTTACCAAGAAAAAA
>NZ_JAPWBR010000015.1:0-44914 GCF_041433555.1 Granulicatella sp. 20925_1_45
ATGTCCATATATGGTATATTTTGCTATCATCGTATACTTTTTTGCTCTCTTTAGAACCCAATCGAATGATACTATTTCTTCTATTCCATTGTTAGACTTGCCCAAAACTTGCACCACTCCTTAAAATTAGATACACTTAGAAAAGAACGTCGCCTTAGTGTAGTGGATATCACATGAGATTCCGGTTCTCATAACAGGGGTTCGACTCCCCTAGGCGGCTTATACATACTCCACGCTACAAACATTGTTTTGTAGCGTTTTTTATGTACAAAAAAAGCAGAACTTGAACTAAATTCAAGCTCTGCTTCGTAAGCGGTTGCTTCAACTTTCTTCCCTAAAAGTGAAGAATTTAATTTTTATGCGAATTTTGAGAAATCCCAAATATCTGTCACTAATCCTTCGTAAAATTCAGGCTCGTGACATACCATTAATATACTTCCTTTATATTCTTGTAATGCACGTTTCAGCTCATCTTTGGCATCTACGTCTAAGTGGTTCGTTGGTTCGTCGAGCACGAGTACGTTTGATTCTTCGTTCATCAATTTACAGAAGCGCACCTTTGCTTGTTCTCCCCCACTTAATACTTGCACTTGACTCTCGATGTGCTTACTTGTTAAGCCGCAACGAGCGAGCGCAGCACGTACTTCAGGTTGTGTCATAGATGGGAAGGTATCCCAGATTTCTTCTAAGGCTGTCTTACGGTTTCCTTTTGGCGTTTCTTGTTCGAAATACCCAAGGTCGATATAGTCCCCGCGCGTTACTTTTCCGTTCAACGGCTTAATAATCCCTAATAAGCTCTTCAAGAGTGTCGTCTTACCGATACCATTCGCACCAACGATGGCAATCTTTTGGCCACGTTCCATTTCAAGATTCACATGTCCTGTTAATGGACGATCGTATCCAATCACTAAGTCTTCGGCTTGGAAGATGTAACGACCAGGCGCTCTAGAAGTCTTGAACTCGAATTTTGGTTTTGGCTTCTCACTAGCTAATTCGATGACTTCCATCTTATCCAGTTTCTTCTGACGAGACATCGCCATATTACGTGTTGCCACACGCGCCTTATTACGGTTTACGAAGTCCTTCAAGTCCGCAATCTCTTTTTGTTGACGGTTATACGCCGCTTCTAGTTGCGCCTTCTTCATCGCATACACTTCTTGGAACTGATCATAGTCCCCAACATAACGGTTCAACTCTTGATTGTCCATATGATAAATCAAATTCACGACGCTGTTTAAAAATGGAATATCATGCGAAATGAGAATAAATGCATTTTCGTATTCTTGCAAGTAGCGTTTCAACCATTCAATGTGCTCTACGTCCAAGTAGTTTGTCGGTTCGTCGAGTAATAAAATGTCTGGTTTTTCTAATAATAGTTTTGCAAGTAACACTTTCGTACGTTGACCACCACTAAGTTCACTAACATCGCTATCCATCCCGAATGCTGCAACGCCTAATGCACGCGCCACTTCATCGATTTTCGCATCGAGAATATAGAAGTCGTGGCTATCTAATCGCTCTTGCAACTCGCCCACTTCTTCTAGCATGGCGTTCATCTCGTCTTCGTTTGCGTCACCCATCGCCATGTACAATTCATTGATTCGCGCTTCTGCCACGAATAAATCGTCGAAGGCTTTTTGAAGGACGCTGCGAACCGTCATGCCTGGTTCAAGGACGGTATGTTGGTCCAAGTATCCAACCTTCACATTTTTAGACCATTCGATTTTTCCTTCGTCTGGTTGTAATTGTCCGGTTACGATATTCATGAAGGTTGATTTCCCTTCACCGTTTGCCCCAACAAGCCCGATGTGTTCCCCTTTTAATAGACGGAAGCTCACATCATTGAAGATGGCTCTTTCACCGAAGCCGTGTGTTAATTTTTCTACATTTAAAATACTCATCAACGTTCTCCTTAAGTTTTCTCTGGGTCATTGTATCATAGTTTGCGATAAATTCAAAAAAGCAAAAAGAAACACGGAGTAAGAAACGAATCCCTACTCCGCATTTTTCTACTATTTAAATTGTGCTTTGTATAACGCCGCATACGCACCGTTTTGTGCGAGTAATTCTTCATGAGTGCCGTCTTCTGTCAGTCCATCTTCTGTCACGACAATAATACGGTCTGCATTTTTAATCGTAGCAAGGCGGTGAGCGATAATAAACGTCGTTCTGCCTTTTGCTAACTCATCAAACGATTGTTGAATAAATTTCTCGGTTTGCGTATCGAGCGCACTCGTTGCTTCGTCCAAGATTAAAATAGAAGGATTCTTCAAGAAAATACGGGCAATTGAGAGGCGTTGTTTTTGTCCGCCTGACAATTTCACACCACGTTCTCCGATATGTGTATCCACTCCATCTTCTAAATCTTCAATGACTTCTTTCAGTTTCGCTTGCTCGATGGCGCGGTCTACTTCCTCATCTGTCGCATCGAGTCTACCGTACAATACATTCTCACGAATCGTTCCATTAAAGAGAAACACATCTTGTTGCACGATACCGATTTGACGGCGAAGTGATTGTAAGGTGAAACGATTGATGTTGGTTCCATCGATCAAGATTTCCCCTTCTTTTAAATCATAGAAGCGAGGCAATAAGTTCACGAGCGTTGTCTTCCCAACTCCACTTGGCCCAACGAAGGCAACGGTTTGCCCTGGTTCGACTGTTAAGTTGATATGTTCCAATACTTTCTTATCGTCTTCATATCCAAACCCTACATTTTTATATTCCACACGTCCTTCAAACGCTGGAGCCGGAATCGCATCTGGCGCATCTTCGATATCAATTTCCACATTCATTAATTCTTTGAAGCGACGAAATCCTGCGAACCCTTTTGGATAGAGTTCAATCATCGAGTTCATCTTATTAATTGGTCCCACGAACACATTGGACAATAAGATGTAGCCGACTAATTCTCCAGCCGTTAAGTCACCAATAACCGTGAAGTACGCCCCTACGATTAAGCTGAAGAGATTAATACTGCGCATTAATAAGTAGTTGAAACTACTGCTTGTCCCCATCGTACGATAGAACGCGATTTTATTCGAGCGATACTCTTGAATGAGTTCTTCGAAGAGTTGTTGCTCATGACTTTCGTTCGCAAAGGCCTTTACCACACGCATTCCGCTCAGTACATTTTCTAGTCCTGCCGTATAGTTGGCCAATCCTTTATAGATATTTCGATTAATCGCAGACATGCGACGGTTAAATACCGCAAGTACCACCGCAATAATTGGTACGAAGAAAATCGTCAATAACGCAAGCGTTGGATGCACTTGATACATCAACACAAACGAACCGATTAAGGTCATTACAGCAATAAAGAATTCTTCAGGTCCGTGGTGCGCCAACTCACTAATATCGAATAAGTCACTCGACAAGCGACTCATCAATTCCCCGATTTTCATATTATCGAAGAACGAGAAGGATTGTTTTTGGACCTTCGCAAATAACTCACGACGCATATCCGTTTCAATATTAATCCCTAAAATATGCCCCATGTAAACCACGATAAAGTTCAAGGTTGTCGAGAAGGCATATAGTGCCAGTAACCCTACCCCCACGAGTAGAATTTGTTGTAAATTTTGAGACGGTACGATGTTATCAATGACACTTCTCACCATCACCGGAAAGGCAAGCTCGAGAATGGCCACGATCACCGCACAGGTAAAATCGAGTAAGAATAATTTTTTATACGGTTTATAATAATGAATAAAATCTTTAATCACGATTGCTCTCCTTTCGCATAATGCAACGCGCTCCAATCTTTTGTCTTATAGATGATATGTCCATAAAGAACGGTTAACGCGTTTGATAATAACATGGCAATCCATACACCGGTTGCCCCAAGTGCTGTGAAAGCTCCAAGCACCCAAATAATCGGCAAGCGTAACACCCAAAGACGTCCCACTGACATATTCATCGAGTATTTCGTCACACCACATCCTTGGAAGAATCCATTGTACGCCGAGAACATTCCCATGAAGAAAATGATAAAGGCGGTATAGTTCAAATACTCAACGGCATTTGCCCAAAGAACGGCATCGCTTCTATCTTTAATAAAGACCCCAAGAATTGGAGACTGGAAGAAGAAGACGATGATACAGCCAACTGTTGAAATCATCAGCACCCATAATAGCGCTCGTCTAAAGATGGCATGCGCACGGTCGTAGAGTCCTGCCCCCATGTTTTGTCCGATGATCGCTGTTAACGCCGCACCGATTCCCATCTGTGGTTGTGTTAATAAATCCGAGATGCGGTTTACCATCGAATACGCAGCCAGTACTGACGTTCCATACGACTGAATAAGTCCATTTAAGACGGTGAATCCTAATGCAGCTCCACCATACCCAAAGGCAGACGGCCATGCGACTTTAAGGATTTCTTTCATCACTTCTTTGTCAATTTTGACATGTCTTAAGTAGATTTGAATATCTGATTCCTTACGAACGGCACGAATAGCAAGCGCTAATAATAGTATTTTTGCAATCACAGTCGCCCATCCTGCCCCTTCAATTCCCCAGTTCAACCCAGTGAAGCCGACAAAAGGAATCGTCGCAAAAATAAAGATTGGATCTAGAATAACGTTAGTAATCGAGGACGCCGCACTAATCATCGTAATCGTACGCGTTCTCCCTTGGGCATTTAGCAAGGACTGATAGCCAAAGTAGCAGAAATCAAAGAATAACCCAATAAAGTTAATCTTCAAATAAGCTACGGATTTTGCCAGGAAGGTCCCCTCTGCTCCCATCAATTCCACGAATAATGGTGCAAGGAAATAACCAAGCACAGAAAGCACAAACCCAAAGAAATACGTTAACACCATCGCATTCCCTGCATAACGCTTCGCATCTCTATATTTTCCTGCTCCAAAATACTGAGCAATAAGCGCCGTCGCTCCGACACTAATCCCCATTCCAAGTGAAATAAATAAGAAATTCAACGGCCAAATAAACGCGGTTGCCGCAAAGTCTTCTGCAGAAAGTTGTGCCACATATAACCCGTCTGTCAAATTGTATAAAGTTCGAATTAAATTATTAATCATTAACGGAGTCGCAATCGTTAAAATCACACGATTAATGTGCCCCGTCGTAATAAAATTTTGTTTTTCCAAAATAATCACCTGTTCTAGTATACATGATATCCCCACCTCTGTGAACACATACCATGAACAATTCAACTTTTCTGCTTTTCTCTAAGAGAATAAAGGCTCGTTCTTGGACCATGGGATGTCTTCATAATAGCTGTAATAGGGCACCGGTTCGAGCCGAAGTCTCTCACCTCTAAACCTCAAAGCGGGAGTAAGGAAAACCTCCTAACTCCCGCTAATTCGCTTTTAGTGCCATCCCCTATTACTGCTATTATAGAATCCCATGTCCCCTCGCGAGCCTCTATTCTTTCTTATAAGGTTGAAAAAGTGTCCTGCTCTGTCTCTCTTCACCAGATTTGGTGAATAAATAACCTCCTATTATTTTGCAAAACAAAATTTCACAGCACGTAATTTTAAGTAGCACCTTATTCTGTCTTTAGCCCGTACGAAGCACACATAATGTTGTTCCCGTCCCTCCGAGACAAAATTTCTAAACACGTTCTCAAAGAAACAAAAAATGCGCAATCCGAAGTGTTAAGCACTACCCAACCTTTTTATGTAAGCAGGTCTGAAGAATCATTTGGTCCATAGTAGCAACAATAGCGAGTGTAATCGATGCGAATTAGCAGTAGTTAGGAATTTATTCCTTACTACTGCTTTGAGGCTCGATAGGCGGTGAGACGAAAGGCTCACGCCGGTACAGCTATTGTAGCAACTATGGAATATCCAAATGATTCGTATAAGACCTGCGGTCTTATTAATAATTTATTTAAAACAAAAAGAGTTAGGCACCAGCCTAACTCTTCCGAATTTCTCAAAATTATTTTTTAGTTTCTTTGAAGACAACGTGTTTACGTAATTTTGGAGAATATTTTTTTAATTCTAAACGCTCTGGATTGTTACGTTTGTTTTTGCTTGTTAAGTATAAACGTTCACCTGTTTCAGCACATTCTAATAAAATGTTGATACGCATGGATGACACCTCTCATTCAATTTATTTCATTAACTCATTGAGTTTCATACTGGTATATATTAACAAATGCGTGTCGCTTTGTCAATTCAGATTACCACGGATTTTTTGAAAAATTTATTCTTATAAAACTTTTTGAATCCAACCTTCTGGAGCCTCTACATCTCCGTATTGGATGCCTACTAATTCATCGTATAAACGACGTGTGACAGGACCAACTTCTGTTTCAGAATAGAACACATGGAAGTCGTCTCCGTTTTGAATGCCTCCAACTGGAGAAATAACAGCTGCAGTACCACAAGCCCCTGCTTCTGCAAAGATATCTAATTGGTCTACATATACATCGCCTTCTTTAACAGTCATACCAAGACGGTGTTCTGCTAACCAAAGCAATGAGTATTTTGTAATACTTGGTAAAATAGATGGAGAATAAGGCGTGATAAATTGATTATCTTTAGTAATTCCAAAGAAGTTCGCAGCCCCTACTTCTTCAATCTTTGTATGTGTCAATGGATCTAGGTAAATACAGTCACTGAAATGACGTTCTTTCGCTTCTTTACCAGGAAGTAAGCTTGCCGCATAGTTCCCGCCGACTTTAGCAGCCCCTGTACCTACGTGTGCTGCACGATCGTATTCTGAAACGATGAAGTTCGTCGGTGTTAATCCGCCTTTGAAATATGCCCCTACTGGCATTACAAAGATTGAGAAAATATATTCTGTTGCAGGACGTACCGCAACATTATTTCCTACCCCAATCATGAATGGACGAATATATAAGCTTCCGCCAGTTCCGTAAGGTGGTAACCATTGTTCGTTTGCTTTTACCACTTTTTTCACGGCTTCAATAAAACGTTCTTCTGGAAATTCAGGCATGAGTAATCGACGGCATGAACGCGCCATACGAGCAGCGTTTTGGTCGACACGGAATAAGTTGATGCTTCCATCTTTACAACGGTATGCTTTTAATCCTTCGAAACATTGTTGTCCGTAGTGAAGTGCTGTTGCGGCTTCGTCTACTTTTAAGACATTATCTTCAATCAACGCACCTTCGTCCCACTGGCCATCTTTGTAATAGCTGATGTAACGTAAGTCTGTCTTAATGTAATCGAATCCTAAGTTATTCCAATCTAAATTTACTGTGTTTGTCATATAAACCCTACTTTCCGAGATTACTCTACTGATTTAAATTCCCCAGTGGTACTATCCATCTCTTCTAACTTTTTATCACTGGCATGATAGCGGAAGAACCCATAAATGGAGGTGTTCGAATTCTCTACATGACGTACTTGTACGTCAACCAAGTCATTCGTTTGTGCCTGAATGATAATCTCATAATTCTCACCTAAAACGACATTTTTGCGTTTTTCAATTTCTGCAATGGCCTCACGCGCTAAATTATTCGCATTACGTGTCGTATCGCTTGTTGTTTCTTGCGCAGCCGTTGTTGATTGAGTTGTAGCAGACTCACTAGATTCAGCGTTATTTTTAGAAATTTGAACGACTGGAGCCGAGTTATTGGCTGTTTGCTCTGGTCTGCGAGAGCAAGCCATCAATGCTAGTACGATAACTGCAATTCCTAATCCTTTTATGACTTTGCGATTCATTCATTCACCACCTTCTTTATTTTATCTATTCTATCACAATTTTTATAAAAAGTATTTTATCCCATGAATTTGTAATGATAATGAAAAATTTTATATAAATTTGGTTCTTTTCATTTCAAAAATAAAAAAACTCTAATGCAACACGAGTCACACTAGAGTTTCTTCGATTATTTAGCTAATTTTTCTTTAACTTCTTCCACGTAGTTATAAACCATGTGACCTGCTTGTCCGCCATCCCCAACAGCTGTTGTGATTTGACGCAATGTTTTTTGACGAACATCGCCCACTGCAAAGATTCCAGGAATAGAAGTTTCCATTTGCTCGTTAGTGACAATCCAACCTTCTGCATCTGTGATGTTTAAGTCTTTGAATGGATCAGAAACTGGTAATAGGCCTACATAAATGAAGACACCATCCGCATCATGCGTTGTTACTTCGCCTGTATTTACATCTTTTACGCGAACGCCTGTGATTTTAGAACCGTCTCCTACGAATTCTTCAACGGTTGAATTCCATAAGAAGTCGATTTTTTCGTTGGCGAATGCACGGTCTTGCAATACTTTTTGCGCACGTAATTGGTCACGACGGTGAACGATTGTTACGCTTTGTCCGAATTGTGTTAAATACGTTCCTTCTTCAACGGCTGAGTCGCCTCCACCGATAACAAAGATTTTCTTATCTTTGAAGAATGCTCCATCACAAACTGCACAGTAAGAAACGCCACGTCCAGCGTACTCTTCTTCCCCTGGCACTTCTAATTTACGGTGATAAGAACCAGTCGCGATGACTACTGCATAAGCGTAATAAATTTTCTTCCCTGCAGTGATGACTTTAAGGTCGCCTTCTAATTCGATTTTTGAAACTTGGCCATAAGCATATTCTGCACCGAATTGCATCGCACCTTTATACATATTGTCGGCTAATTCTGGCCCAGAAATCGTAGGGAAACCAGGATAGTTTTCTACATCTGAAGTGTTTAATAATTCTCCACCAGGAACACCTTTTTCGAGGATTAATGTTTTTAAATTTGCACGAGAAGTATAAAGCGCTGCGGTCATCCCACCAGGGCCACTTCCGATAATGACTACATCATAAATTGTTCTTTCTTCCATCAGAGATTCTCCTTTTGTATAAACTAAGAGCGCTGAGACATAGTCCAACGCTCCTCTTCATTTTTAAGTGTAAGATACTCCCTTTAAAACGGCAACTTTATTGCTCACCTAAAGTTCCTTCGAGTTTTTTACCTAATTCAATCACGTATTGTTTTAAGCTGTCTTTGATTTCTGGATGTTCTAGTCCGAATTCAATACTTGTTTTCATGAATCCAAACTTGTCACCCACATCGAAACGCTCACCCTTGAATTGTTTCGCAAACACTCTTTGAGTAAGGTTCAATGTATCAATGGCATCTGTTAATTGAATTTCGCCACCCGCACCTGGTTCTTGTTTTTCTAAAATCTCAAAAATTTCAGGTGTTAATAAGTAACGACCAATAATCGCTAAGTTACTTGGCGCATCTTCAGGTTTTGGTTTTTCTACGAAACGACGTACATTGAATAATCCATCTTCTACTTGGCTTTCAGGATCAATAATTCCGTACTTATATGTTTCTTCATGAGGAACTTCCATTACCGCGATATTTGAAGCATGAGTTTTTTCGTACCCTTCAATTAATTGTTTTGTTAAAGGCACTTCATCACGCATAATATCGTCCCCAAGCATAATCACGAATGGCTCGCCACCCACGAATGCTTTCGCTTGAAGCACAGCGTCTCCTAATCCTTTTGGATAAGATTGACGCACAAAATATAAGTTAATTCCTGTTGTTTCTTGAACAAGTTCTAATAACTCTGTCTTTCCTTTTGCTTCAAGGTTTGACTCTAATTCGATGTTTGAATCGAAATGGTCTTCGATAGGACGTTTGCTCTTACCAGTTACGATTAAGATATCCTCAATTCCTGATGCTAGAGCTTCCTCAACGATATATTGAATCGTTGGTTTATCTACGATTGGCAGCATTTCTTTCGCCATCGCTTTTGTTGCTGGTAGGAAACGAGTTCCTAACCCTGCTGCTGGAATAACGGCTTTTCTAACTTTTGTCATAGGTCTGTTCCTCCGATTTGCTTTATTGGTGTTCTTTAATCGATGCTTCTGATTTAAATTCACGACCCATTAGGCGTTGAATCTCTTCGCGAACATCATGTCCTTTATATAAAACATTGTAAACAGCAGTTGTAATTGGCATTTCGATATTCTTCTCTTGTGCCAAAGCGTAGACGGCTTTACACGTTTCTACCCCTTCTACAACCATTCCCATATTTTCCAAAATCGTTGGAAGCGGAATGCCTTTCCCGATTTGGTCCCCACATCTCCAGTTACGAGAATGAATACTCGTACATGTTACGATTAAATCGCCCACACCACTAAGTCCAATAAAGGTCAGTGGATCTGCGCCAAATGCAATTCCTAGGCGACTAATTTCCGATAATCCTCTTGTCATTAACGCAGCTTTTGCATTGTCCCCATAGCCTAAACCATGAAGAGCCCCTGCTCCAACCGCAATAACGTTTTTAAGTGCAGCTCCCATTTCTACTCCGACACAGTCCGTATTTGTATAGACACGGAAGAAGGAATTACTGAAAAGAGTTTGTACATACTTAGCAGATTCCAAGTTTTCGCATGCTGCAGTTATGGTTGTGATGTCACGACGCGCCACTTCTTCGGCATGACTTGGTCCAGATAACACCACGATATCTTCGTAGCTGTCACGGTCCAACTCTTCAGCTAAAATTTCTGAAATACGTTTAAACGTTTCTTGTTCTAACCCTTTACTTGCATGAATAATCATCGGTTTATTTTCTAGTAATCCATTTAATTGTTTGGCTACTAAACGAATGACTTTTGTTGGGAGTACGAATAAGACCGCATCCACACCCTTCACGGCTTCGGCTAAATCTAAATAGCCTCGAATTGCTGGATCTAGAAAGACTCCAGGAAGGTAATGTTCATTCGTATGACGCTCATTAATTTCTTGAATTTGAGCTTCGTTATTTCCCCATAAGCGAGCTTCATGATGGTTTTCTGCGAGCACCATTGCCAGTGCTGTCCCCCATGAACCTGCTCCTAAAATAGCTACTTTTGTCATAGTTGTTCTCCTTTACGCTTTTCCAAACAATACTGGAGATTGTGGATCGTCAATCGATACATAATCTGGCACGGCTGGAACTCTACGTCTTCTCACCACGATAATAGCGATGCCTAATAAGAATAACACAATTGAGACTAATTGCGAAATTCGGATAATACCAAACATCCAGAGGCTATCTGTACGCATTCCTTCAATAAAGAAGCGCCCAAATGAATACCATAATAAGTATCCTGACATGATTTCTCCGACTTTTACGCCTTTACGTCTGCGTAAGTAGAATAAAATTAATACGCCGACAAAAGACCAAAGTGATTCATATAAGAAAGTTGGATGGTAATAAACACCATCGATATGCATTTGTTCAATAATGAAGTTTGGTAAATGCAAGCCTTCTAAAAAGGCACGTGTTACGACTTCTCCGTGTGCTTCTTGGTTGGTGAAGTTTCCCCAACGTCCAATCGCTTGTGCGAGTAAAACGACAGGTGCCAAGATGTCTAAGAGTAATGCAAACGATACTTTTTCTTTTTTCGCAAACCAGTAGACAGTTGCTGCACCGGCAATGACACCACCGTAGATGGCTATTCCTCCATGCCAAATTTGGATGATTTCACCAGGATTTGCGAAGTAGTACTGCCATTCAAATAGAATATAGTACAATCGCGCACCCACGAATCCAAGAGGCACAGCCCAAAATACTAAATCGATGATAAATTCTTTACGGTATCCTTTACGAGTGGCTTCTTTATCCGCCAATGTTGTTGCTAAATAAATTGCAAAAGCAATAATAATCCCATACCAACGCACTTGTAATCCACCGATTTCAAACGCAATCGGATTAATGGCCGAAACCATTTCTAAAACATTCATGTAACTAACCTCTAAACTTCTTTATTTTCTGCAATTAATTGTGTTAAACGATTCGTGAAGCTTTCTGTTGCATCGAATCCCATTTTCTTCGCACGGAAATTCATACATGCTACTTCTAAGATAATCGATACGTTACGACCAGTCTTCACTGGGATGCGGATTTTCGGAATCTCTACACCCATCAATTCAACATTTTCCATATATCCACCTAAACGGTCATATCTCTTATCAGGTGTCCAGTTTTCAAGATGAACCACTAAATCGACTTGTTTTTGATCCAGAATTGCCCCTGCACCAAAGAGCGTCATCACATCCACAATACCAACACCGCGGATTTCGATTAAGTTGTTCAAGATTTCTGGTGCTTCCCCGATTAATGTTAATTCATCGTATTGATACAACTCTACTCGGTCATCCGCAACAAGACGGTGTCCTTTTTGCACAAGCTCTAACGCAGTTTCAGATTTACCGACGCCACTTTCACCTGTAATCAACAGACCAATTCCGAATACATCGAGTAATACACCGTGTACCGAAGAACGCTCCGCCAATCTTCCTTCTAAGAAGTTTGTGACACTACTTGATACTTGTGTTGTCTTCGAAGTTGCTTGTAAAATTGGAATTTGCGCTTTTGCAGCAGCTTCCACTAATTCTTTTGGCGGTTCTAGTTTTCTTGAAATAATAAAACATGGTGTCTCTGGTTTACAAAGATGTTCCATCACTTCTAATCGAATCCCTTCATCCATGGATGCCACAAAAGAAGTTTCTGTACGACCTAATAACTGGATACGTTCTGCTGGATAGAAATTTAAAAATCCTGCTAATTCTAATCCCGGTCTTGAAATTTCACTTGTAACGATTGGACGGTCAAGATACTCCTCTCCATAAATTGGTTTTAAATGAATATTCTTGATTAATTCTCTAACCGTAACACTTTTCATATTATCCCTCATTTCTTTATACCCTTCTACTATACCATATTTGAGCGCTTTCTTGTATGCTTTTAGAATTTATTAAACTTCTGTTCATTCTGCCAAATAATCTAAAAAATATTTTTTTAAAAAAATTGAGCAACCTACTTGAATATTTTATAGGATTTTATATAATAGTCTAAGTTTCTGAATAGGAGGAAAAAACATGGTATTTTATTCATATGAATTTTTAAAAAGTAAAGTTCAACAAATTGATTATATTC
Source organism: Granulicatella sp. 20925_1_45 (assembly GCF_041433555.1). Classification (NCBI taxonomy): domain Bacteria; kingdom Bacillati; phylum Bacillota; class Bacilli; order Lactobacillales; family Carnobacteriaceae; genus Granulicatella; species Granulicatella sp. 20925_1_45. The sequence continues at coordinate 12,871 of NZ_JAPWBR010000015.1, forward strand.
AATTAGGACTGACACTTTTTGTCATTGTTATTTTAGCAATTGCCTTATATCGTTATTTTAAAAATAAACAAGACACAAAATTTCGCGAATTAGCATTAATCGCCGTCATCGGTATCTTAATTCTTGCTGGTTCTAAGATTGCTGACTTACAGTTTTCTAAAAATTCAGAAAATCAATATTCTGGAGCCCTTCGCTTCGTTGAAACGATCGCTCAAGATTTACATGTTAATAAAGAAGATGTCTATATTAATACTGAAGCCGCAAAGGATGGAGCCATCGTCAAAGTTGGCGATCAATTCTATCGAGTATTAACAGGAGATAGCCCGGAACATTACCTACTCGAAAAAATGGAATTGCAAAATCCAAAAGTTACGATTAAGGAGGCTGAATAAGTTGAACCTTTCATATATCGATGTCGCAATCAAACTTGCACTTGGACTATTATCATTAATTGTTGTAATCAACTACACTGGGAAAGGAAACCTCGCCCCTACATCTGCAAGTGACCAAATACAAAACTATGTACTCGGGGGAATTCTCGGGGGTGTGATTTATAATCCATCCATTACCATCTTACAATACTGCATCATCTTATTAATTTGGTTTGCGTTAGTACTAACCCTTCGCTGGGTAAAAACAAATAATCGTACAGTGAAGAAGATGCTTGACGGTGAACCTTTACAATTAATTAAACATGGGAAAATTGATGTTGAAAATGTGCGTTTAGCTGGTCTAACGGCTCAAGAAGTTGCTTTTAAATTACGTTCACAAGGAGTCTTCTCTATTCGCGATGTAAAAAGTGCCATCTTAGAACAAAACGGACAACTCATCTTGACAAAATTTGGTGAAGAAAATCCAAAATATCCAATCATTACAGATGGTGTCATTCAACAAAACATTTTAGAAGTCATCGACAAAACAGAAGATTGGGTTACTGAACAACTAGCTGCCCAAGATATTCAAGATGTTTCAGATGTATTCCTTGCAGAATACAATAACGGCCAATTAATGGTTGTGAAATACTAATTGAATCCAAACAAAAAAAAGCGACCAATTGGTCGCTTTTTTGTTTGGTCTATTAGTCAACTAGATTTTCAACAAAGCGTTGGAAAATCGTTAACAGAACGCTCACCACTAAGGTAATGAATGGACTCGCAAAAGTAAATCCAGGTCCTACAAACAATGATGTTAAGCTTAACATCATCGCATTTAACACAAAGCTAAAGCATCCAAACGTTACAATTGTGACTGGTAATGTTAAAAGGAATAAAATCGGTTTAACAAATAGGTTTAGTACCGCGAGAACGATACTTGCAACAAGCGCTGCTACCCAGTTCGTAACGTAAAATTGTGGTACAAACCACGCAATCACCAAGAACCCTAATGTGTTAATAGCAATCTTTTTAGTAATTGACACTAAAAATCACTCCAATCGTCGTCATCATCTTCCTCTACGCGGCGCGCCGTTTTACGCGGGCGAGAGCTTCCAGAAGTGTAATAGTAAGTATTTCTGCGTCTATTGTCACGATAATACCCAGTGCTTTCTTCTGGAATAATGATAGCAAGTAAGATGTAAAGGATGATAGGGAAACCTGAGAAACTACAAATAATAAACAGCACACGTACAATTGTTGGATCTACATCGAAGTATTCTGCAATACCGCCCATAACCCCACAAACAACTCTGTTCTTTCTTGAGCGTCTTAATTTTTTCATTTTGTTTATCCTTCTTTCTTGCTACTTGAATCTGATTGTAGCTGATTTACTTGTATATTTCCAGTTGTAGTTTCTGCGACTACTCTTGTCATTGAGTTTCGAGTTTTACGAATCAATGCACTTCTTTCTGCTAAATCCTTCGTTTGTCGAATCACTTCAAAGACTGTTTCATCAAAGTGAATCGAACCAAGTGACGTTTCAATTTCGGCTTCCAGTCCGACTTCTTCAGCAACTTCAATTTTAATATTTCCGTTTACTGTTTCAACGTCTACTTTTTTCGTTTCAGGATGTGCTACTGCTATTTTAATGTTTCCTGTCACCGCTTCTAGCTTCGTTCCTAAGAATTGACCATCGAGATGAATATTTCCGTTTACTGTTTCAGACACGATATCTTTGAATTCGAGGTGTTCATATTTAAGATTTCCGTTCACTGTTTCGGCTTCAAGGAGAACACCTTTGACATCTTTCAAACGAATATCTCCATTATCCACTTCGAAGTAGTAATCTTTTCCTTCTAATTCCTTCAAATGAATGGTTGTATTCAAGCCTTTGATGGCTACATAATCATACACTTTTTGAGGAAGTGAAATCGTCCAATCGCAATAAACGCGCTTGCTGACACTCTTGATAACAATCTTATCGTCGTCCACGCCAACCTTCACACGGTCACGAACAAATCCTTCCGCATCGAAAAACTCTTCGTCTTGCGCAGCCACGCGGCAATTTCCTTCAATCGTCATCGTGTTGCCAGGAACAGTCTTCACACGAACAATTCCGTTGGCCACTTTGAAATCGAGAATACTCGCATCATCAATCACTTGATGGAAATGATACGGTACTTTTTTGCCGTTTTTGGCTTCTAAGTAAGGCATGTTCACTTCTGTATTTTGAATAACTGATCCCACCGCTGTCACAATTGAGTCTGCGAATTTTGCAGCCCATGAAGAGATATTTCCCGCTGTTCTACGAGTTTTATCTTCCCAGTCAGTGTCTTGCACTTTCTTCTTCGCTTTCTTAAAGCTTTCTTCCCATTCTTCTTTCTTTTCAGCTTTTACTTTTGCATCGGCTTGTTTCTTTTCTTGTAACAAACTCTTATATTGGTTATTTAATTGCTCCGCTTCTTCTTGCAAGCGAACAAGTTCCATTTCTTCATCCACTGTCAACGGTTCAAGTTGCTCAGCCGTTTTGATTTCATCGATACGGCGATCGATTTCTTTTGTACGTTTTAAGACCGCTTGAATCGATTCGTCTGTTTGGTCGCTTTGAGCTGAGAATTTTGTAAATACACTCGCTACCCCTTCTAATACAGAATCGACTTGGCTTGAAGTTGGTTGTTCTTTGTTGCTTGCCTTCTCACCCATTTTTTCGAGTAATACTACTGCTTCCTCTGCTGAAATAATTCCTTTGTCTACTAATTCTAAAATTCTATCTTTTTGATTCATTTTCGTTTCCCCCTTAAATCGGTTCGTTCTTGATTACATTCTTAGTGTACAAAACTTCACTGATGAAATCATAGGACCTAAGGTGGATTTTTCGTCCAACCTTCTCTAAACCCAAAGTTGTATATCGAGTGTTTTATCTTTCCTCCCCCTACAATTTGATAATGACGTTCTAAGATTCCGTAGAATTCAACGGATTTTATACTTGCAGTAATGGGGAATTGTATTAAATGCGAAATAGAGAATGTAGGAATTTATTCCGTACATTCTCTTTGAGGCTTTAAAGGTGAGAGACCTTGGCTCGAACCGGTACCCCATTACAGCAATGTATAAATAAATCCGTAGGAATTCGAAGGAATCTTTCTTATATAGTGTCCCTTCTTGCGCCATTACCAATTTGTTGTTACACTTTGGATACAGTAATTGTAGGAGTTGGAAAGTAATGACAAAAAAGGAAGTCCCCTTGAAATCGCATGAGCGACTCGATCGACTCGAAAAAGAAAATATCGATATCATTCAAAGTCGTGAGGTCTTCTCCTTTTCGCTGGATGCCGTCCTTTTAGCCGACTTTGCCAATATCGCAAAAAGTCGAAAAGCTACAATCGTGGACCTTTGCTCTGGTAACGGTGCGGTGGCATTTTTACTCAGCCATAAAACCAAAAATCACATTACCGCCATTGAAATCCAAGAACAGCTCTGGGACATGGCGATGCGCACGACCCAACTCAATAACTTAGAAGACCGCATCACGTTTATTAATCAGGATATCCGTCAGTTAAAAGGCATCATCCAGAAAGATTCGGTCGACTTTATCACGTGCAATCCACCTTACTTCAAGGTAAAGGAAACCAATCAAACTAATTTGAAAGAATCCTACACAATTGCCCGTCATGAAGTGCATTTGCCACTCGAAGATTTACTCGAGACGATTTCTGGCCTTTTGAAGATGAAAGGAAAAGCCTATCTCGTACATAGACCCGACCGCCTCACGGATATTTTAACCGAGGCAAGAAACCACCGTCTCGAAGCAAAACGCGTGCAATTTGTCTATCCAAAAGAAGGCAAAGAAAGCAACATCGTCCTCATCGAACTAATGAAGGACGGACTTCCAGGAGGCCTTAAAGTATTGCCTCCGATTACGGTTTTCAATGAGGATCAAGAATATACGCAGAAGATTAGAAGCATCCTCTGGGGGGACGAATCATGAGCCAGTTCTTTATGTACGTCCTTCTCTGCAAGGACCAAACCTTTTATACGGGCTATACGGTTGATTTGGAGAAACGAATCGCGACTCACAATGCCGGAAAAGGTGCTAAATATACAAGGGTGAGAACTCCCGTCACTCTCCTTTACGCTAAAGAATTTGCCACCAAGCAAGAAGCGATGAAGGCAGAAGCGGCGTTCAAGAAATTCTCTCGCCCGAAAAAAGAGACATTTCTACAGACGATTGGCGCAACCGTCGACCGTCCTGTCATTATTTATTTAGAAGGAGAACAGCCTCATGAGACAACAGAGTTATCGGACTGAAGGCAAAGGAAAACTATTCCTTGTCCCCACTCCGATTGGTAACTTAGAAGATATGACTTTCCGCGCGGTAAATACTCTTCGCGACGTGGATTTAATCCTAGCCGAAGATACACGTCATACGCAAAAGTTACTCAATCATTTTGAAATCGAGACTCCGCAAAAGAGTTTCCATGAACATAATACTCAGGAGAGAATCCCTCAAGTCATCGAGTGGTTGCAAGAAGGAAAAACCATCGCGCAAGTGAGCGACGCTGGTACACCATCGATTAGCGACCCAGGTTTTGAACTCGTGCAAGCCTGTGTCGAAGTCGGCATTCCTGTCATTCCTCTTCCAGGGGCAAACGCGGGAATTACGGCTCTTATCGCAAGCGGGCTTGTGCCACAACCGTTCTATTTCTATGGGTTCTTACCACGTAAAAAGAAAGAAAAAATCGAAGCCCTCGAACAATTACGCACACATAGCGAGACCGTGATTTTATACGAATCACCTTTCCGCCTAAAGGACACATTCTCGGCGATTCAGACCGTCTACGGCGAACAACAATCTGTTGTGTTATGCCGCGAGTTGACGAAAACTTACGAAGAGTTTATTCGCGGAACAGCCGCAGAACTCGTTGCTCTTGTAAATGAGGAAGAATTAAAAGGTGAATGCTGCATCTTGATTGGATCTAAAAATCCTGATGAAGTGACAACTGCTCTAGCTGGTGCGTTAGAAGAAAATACGCCTGACGCCACACTTTCGATTGCAGAACAAGTCGAATGGTTTATGGAGCATCAAAACCTTACGCAAAAAGATGCGATTAAGGCTGTCGCAAAACATCTTGGCCTTAAGAAACAAGAAGTCTACAAAGAGATTCATGCATAAATAAATCCGTAAGATTTTCCATAATCAACAGAACATGAATTTTATGATGGTTTCCTCTACGATAAAACACAAAAAACAACACCCAAGCAATGCTGCTTGGGTGTTTGTTTATACTCCGATAAATTTAAATACATTGAAGGCGGTCATAAATACTAAAATAGCCATCAATCCTAAATAGAGTTTTTCAACGGCTTCGTGCGTGAGTTTCGATTGGATTTTTGTTCCAACCCAACCACCGAGTACCGCAAAAATCGCAATCGCTAAAATCACGAGACTGACATTGTTGTATTTCTCAAAGTCACGAATGACAGTCCCCATCTTAATAATCTGTGCAAAGAAAATCATCAAAATCGAATACGCTGCTGCGTCTTTTGCTTTCATCGAGAAGAAGTAAACCAAAAGTGCAATATTCAGCGGTCCTCCGCCAATCCCTAGATAGACTGAAATGATACCGACTGTTAGCCCAATAATCACAATTGCCACAAGGTTTGATACTTCTAGCGTGCGAATCCTTTCCTTATTGATTGTGAATAAAATAATCCCACCAATTAATAGAAATAAAATAACGGATTGTGTCGCGCTCACTGCCTGGCTGCCCCAGCTGTCTACTGCATGAAGGAAAATCACGTCTCCGATTTTCCCACCGATAATCGACCCGAAAGCCAATCCTAGTGCAATTTGTTTTTGAACATGAAATCCTTGCTTACTTCTTTTATAAATAGAAACAAGACACATCGTAAAGACCGCGACTGTCGAATACACACTAATCATACTTGTCGTATCGATGCCGACAAAATCGAAGGCCGGTTTGATAATAATGCCGCCACCTAAACCAGTGATGGCTCCAATCATCGTCGCACAAAGCACGATGATACTATAAATAATAACGTGCATTAGCGACCTCCTAGATTCCGGACGCATCTGAATCCTAAATGGCTCGATGTTGAATCCCACGATGCTCCATTACGAGCGGCAACACGATATCTGTTGCAGTAGGAGCAATGGCATAAGAAGGAACCTCCACGAATGGCATATTCGTATTCGAAATTAATTGGACGAGAGGCGTCTTCTTCGATTTCTTCAAACGGAATTCCGCGATGGTTACAGCACCATTCCCAGACATTCCCAATCATTTGATAGAGCCCGTATCCATTCGGTTCAAAACTCTTCACGGGCGCCGTTCCTAAAAATCCGTCTGCCTTCGTATTCGTATTTGGAAAATCTCCCTGCCACGTATTCGCATGAAATTCACCGTCTTGTTCGAGCTCATCGCCCCATGGAAATTGAGTGGTTGTACCGCCACGTGCGGCATATTCCCATTGCGTTTCTGTTGGCAATTTCACCTTCGCCCAATCGCAGTAAGCTAATGCATCTTGTAAGGAAACATGCACTACCGGATGGTCCATCACCTCTTCAATCGAAGACTGGGGTCCTGTTGGATGATTCCAGCAAGCACCTGGCACTAGAAGCCACCAAGGTGAACCTGATACATGTGCATACTCTACTCTTTTTTCTGGTTCAACCAATAGGTGAAACACATACGAATCTCCTATCGTTTCTGCTGTTGTTGTATAACCTGTCGCATCTACAAATGCTTTAAACTCACGATTCGTCACGGTCGTATCCGCGATTTCAAACGCAAGCACCTTTTTCATCACTGGTGGCGCCTCATGGTCTTCGATAAAGCCTTGGCCAAGAGAATCTCCCATTTGAAAGATGCCAGATTTTAAAGGTACAAAATTCATACTATCGACCTCTCTTTAGAGTGGCAACGATGCGTTCTAATGGTACTTGGCAAAGTTGTCCGTCTCTCACAAAGCCCTCTTCTCTATCTTGTAAAATACGTGCAAGTTTCGCTTTGAACTCGTTCACAAGAGAAGTATACTTCGTCTCAGCAATTAAATTGCATTTTTCCTCTGGATCCTCTGTCATATGGAAGAGTTGATACTCGTCTTTGACAGGGAACCAAATAAATTTCCATTCATCTGTTAAAATATATTGGCTCGAATCCTCACCTAGACTATGTTCGCCGTGGAATTCGTTTCGCCAACCTGCAAATTCGCCGAATAATAATTGGCGAACGCTCTTACCGTCTGTTTCAACTTTTTCACCTGTGGCAAGCTCTACAAGCGAAGGGAAAACATCTTGAATCTTCACAAGTTGTGTGACGCTCTTCTTCGTGCCCGCAATCAAGTTCCCTGGGTCGAAGATAAACGCTGGAATCTTAATACTACCTTGGTAAGGATAGCCTTTGCGGAATAAATAATGTTCTCCGAGTTGATCCCCGTGGTCACTCACGAACCAGAAAATCGTATTTTCTAGCAAATCAAACTCCTCAACGGCCGTTAAGAAGCGACTTAATTGATTATCGATATGCGTGATTAAACCGTAGTATGCAGCCAACATTCTCTTTTGCGCGTCCGCTGGAATTTTTCCGCGTTTGGCATAAAGGGATGGAATCTTCTCTTCGAGTTCTTCCCAGTTTCCAATATGCAAGTCCGATACGTCCCCTAATTTATCCATGTATAAATCATAGAAATACTTCGGCGGATTGAGAGGCGCATGAGGTTTTTCAAACGACATCTTCAAGAAGAACGGAACGCTTGGGTCACGTCTCTTCAAGAAACGAATGCTTTCACTCACAATCCAGTTGGTTGGGTGGTATTTTTCAGGAAGTTCAAAAGGACGGACATCCCATGAATTACAGTTCGCCCCATCATCGATAATATCTGCATCGCTGCCGAGTTCTTGTTTGATCCAATCCAAGTAATCGCTCGAATGTTCAAACGTTTCTCCGTATGCTTTATTGTATTTGCGGTCGACATGTAAGTAGCCATCGTGTAAGAGAACATGGTCAAATCCCATGCGCTTACGGCTTGGATACACATGCATTTTCCCGATACATTCTGTTTGATACCCTAAGTCTTTGAATGTTTGAGGAAGTGTATTCGTGTAGTTCCAAGGCACTTCATCTTCGTATCCGACTCTTCCTGACGCTTCTTGGTCCATCCCTGTTAAAAGAGCTGCTCTAGCAGGCACACAACTTGGCACTGGTGAGTAGGCATTCTCAAAGTTATATCCCATGCTGGCCATCATATCCATCGTTGGTGTTACTACTAAGTCATCACTTCGGTTAATGGACAATGCATCGGCACGCATTTGGTCCACTACGATGAGGATGACATTTGGTTTTGATTGTTTTTGATTCATAATACTTTTGCCCCCAAAAAAGTTAAAACGATTTCATCTTTTATTATAACAAAAGAGCCCGTCCATGGACAGGCTCTTTTTAGTACTTTATTGGCTTTTTATATGACAATCTTGCTCTTTTCACGCATTAATCTTCGCTATACAAGATTTCCGTACAAAACATACAACTTTCATCGTTTTCTCTACGTTTTCCATAGTACAGGTTGCAAATATGGAATCCTTGGTCGTAGATATTTTCTAAGTTGATGATGGATTGGCTTCTTTTTTTCTTTTTAGCCACTTTCTTCGTGTGCGTGTTTGGCTCTAACTCGTCTAAACGATCTTTCAAGTGACGATTTTCCATCGTTAAATTATGATTCTCTTCGATTACTTTTTGCAACTCTTCAGAAATCTGTTCGAGCTCATGTAATTGCAACAAAGTTTGTTTTGTTAACCGTTCGATTCGATCATACAATTGTCTGTTTGGCATTCACGCACCTCCTATCTTATTTTGGGATTTTTAATACCCATTGTTCTAATACTGCTTGCACTCCAACGTTGGCTCCTACTTTGGCAATGGCGTTGGTCATTTTTTCATGTTCTTTAATCCATTCACTCACGGTGAGATGATTTGCAAAACTCTTCATCGTTGCAAGTTTATCGCTTTGAATAATGGCTCCTTCGACTCCTCGTGCAACCAGCAAAGCATCACGGATATAAATTTGTAATAGCGTTAAAAACAGCTCACTATCAGCTTTTGTCGCTAAGAGTGGCATCACTTGGGACTGAATCGTCACAAAGGCCATCGCACGATTCGTAAATACGCGGACAAACCAATTCCAGCTTTCTTGACGAATCTGTCCAAAACTTTCACTCTCGAGCATCTCTACTGCCTGGTCAATATTACTCGTCAATTGAGAAAGTAGCTGCGCTGTCGCATTCAGTACGCCGCGTTCTTTCAGCGTTGCAACAATATTTTCTCCTGCATTCGATTGGAAACGAATAATCTGACAACGTGATTGAATCGTAATCAGAACCTTGCTGAGTTGCTCTGTTAGAAGAATGAAATGGATATTTCCCGTTGGTTCTTCTAAAAACTTCAATAAGCTATTCGCAGCGCCTTGTGTCAACGTATCGACTGCGTGAATTACACAAACAATCGCACTCGACTCCATCGCTGTTTTTGTCAACTGCGATTTCAACGTACGAATTTGGTCCACCTTCACCGTTGTACCTTCAGGTTCTACCACAATATAATCCGGGAAGTTCCCATGCTCAATTCTTGTGCAGTGTTCACACTCTCCGCATGCAGGCTCGCCTTTTTTTCGCTTCGTGCAGTTAAGCATCTTTGCGATTTCCTTGGCCATCTCCGCTTTCCCAATTCCCTTTGCTCCTTCAAACAAATAGGCATGGCTCAGATGACCATTATCGATGGCACGAATAAACGCTTCTTGCATCTTTTCCATCTTAGAAACGGAAGAATGAGTCTACAGGTAATACGAATACTGTAGCTCCACCTACACGAACTGGAACTGGAGTTGTTAGCGCGCTATCAAGCATGCTGTCGATATGCACTGGTGGCACAGTCATTTGTTCACGTGATTGGCAGTTTTCTTTAATGATATCTAACGCTTCTTGTACACGTTCTTCTTCAATCCCGATGATGAAAGTAGTGTTTCCTGCACGTAAGAATCCACCTGTTGTTGATAAACGAGTTGCGCGAATATTTGCTTGTGCAAACTCATCTCCTAATAAATGTGCATCTTTATCTTGTACAATCGCAATTAATAATTTCATGATTTCATTCTCCTATTTTGTAAAATATTTTGGGTAACGTTCCACTAAAACGCGGAAGCACTCTTCCACTACTTCTTCAATGGATTTTGTCGCATCAATCGATACAATTCTTTCTGGATATTTTTCTACTAATTCTAAATATCCATTGCGAACCATCGTATGGAAGCTTAACCCTTCTTGGTCTAAGCGGTCAAACTGACGGTTCCCTCTTGCTTTATGAATACGTTCCAATCCAACTTCAGCCGGCACATCTAAGTAAAGCGTCGTGCTTGGTTCTAAGCCATCTGTTGCAAAATGATTTAACTGTGCAACTTCTTCTACCCCAATCCCACGAGCAACTCCTTGATACACCAACGAGCTATCGACAAAACGATCACAAAAAACAATATTCCCTTTTTCTAAATTTGGTAAGATACGATCTTTTAAATGCTGGCGACGACCCGCTGCATATAAAATCGCTTCTGTTCTCTCGTCCATTTCTGTATTGTTCACATCCAGAATGACTTTTCGAATATCTTCAGCGATGCGGCTTCCACCAGGTTCTCTTGTTGAAACAATATCCACGAGCGCGTGTTTTTGTAACAAAGGAATCAGTTGGTTGATGACCGTTGTTTTCCCAGCGCCATCAGGACCTTCCATCGTGATAAACAATCCTTTCATATTATCCCCCATTCCTTTCAATTTCTTTTCTATTATACGATATTTTCATCTTTTAATAAACCAAATTCCTATAAGAAATTTCACCAATTTCTCCTCACTCTCTTTCCTCGCAGAACACAACATTTAAAGATGCTCTGTGATACGAAAAGACTCGTCTGCACCAAATCCCTCTATCCACTCCTACCCTCCCTTTTCCTTTGCATAACACAATATTAAAAAATAGCACAGTGATTACGAAGAAGACTTGTCGGGTTCTTATAGTAGCAGTAATGGGAATTAGGATCAAAGGTGAATTAACAGGAGTTAGGAATTTATTCCTTACTCCTGTTTTGAACTTTGAAGGCGAGAGACTCCAGGCTCGAGCCGGTACCTCATTACAGCTACTATAAAACGAACTCACAAATCTTCGCAGTAATCACAAACCTTTGGTTTGCATTATTTATTTTTAAATATTGTGCCCATGCAAACAGGAACAGGGGCTTGTTGGTAAACAAGCCCCTGTTCCTAGTTAAGTTTTATTAACGCTTCATCGATTTAGAGTACGGACGATTGTAATCCCATAGCAAGAGAAGTAATCCAGCTAAGCCAACAAGCATTGTTGCAACGCCTTCTTTGCCAATCATCTGATGCCCCAAAATAACTACATATAAGAATACCAACATCAATACGACGCGGATCCAAATTTTCACTTTAGGATTCATGATATCTTCTCCCATCTAATTTCGCTTGGCTCAAGTTCCACAGTTCTTGATACACCTGCTCCATCATAAACGAGTGTTGATTGCAATTCGTTCGTATTATTCACGATTGCATACACTCCTTTTTCAGGATAAGCATGTACTTCCACTAATGGATTGCTTGCATACCATTTTGTTAATTCACTTTCTTTATTCGCTGCGTAGAATAACGCACGCATTAATAATCTTGTATTTTCTGGTGTGTATGGAAGTCCTGCAATGTAAACCCCACGACCTTTTCCGTAAGGGTTGGCTGCAAGGTGAATTTCCCCGAATTCTTTTCCTTCGGCATTGGCTGGAAGAACGATTCCTTCTTCGACGCCACCTGCGCTTACTTTCGGATTGCTAAATTCAAGTACTTCTGTTGCACTCGTTAAGCCATACACGTTTTTAATATTTTCCCCAAAGTCAATCTTATGAACATCTTCAATATCTTCGATAATAAAGTGTTCTTTCAATTCTTTTGTAAAGTATTTATCTGTTGAAAGGCTATATCCCATTTCTCTTTCAACACCCAAAATATCTCCAAGTTGGAAGAATCTTCCTTGATGATGAACGGCTGTTGGTTCCCCAACTCCGACAAATCCGCCGCCGTTATACACGAATTCACGAATACGTGTAATAAGCGTTTCATTCTTCCAAACCTCTCCACCGCTAAATGAAGTACCGGCATCCCCCGCGTTGATGATGACATCGACACCTTCTGGAACTCCATCGTTAATGATATCGTCAAAGCTGATAAAGCTTACGTCCACACTAGCACCACTTAAGGCTTCCATAATTCCTAGGTAAGAATAGATTTGTTTGTATGGAAGTTCATGAGCTACCATGTGCGCTTGCCAAGTTCTTAAGCGTCCCCACGCGTTTAAGATGGCAACTTTCAAACCAGTGTATGGTTTTGTATGTTTTACGATATCGTAGATTTCTCTAAATTCATCTGTTACATGCTCGATGTAATCCACAAATTTAGGGAATTGGTAAGCAAGACTTAAATAACCGCCGTATCCGATACGGTCTACAGGGTTACGCATGATGGCACGTCTTGCTGATAACCAGTTTTTATTAGCCTCAATCGTAGGATCATTTCCTTCACGGAATACATCTGGGAAGAAGTATGGTAAGAATCTTCCTTCTGTATATTTTACGTGCGGAATATCTGAAATCATACGAAGTGTTGCTCCGCCACCGACAGAACCCACCACTGCATCTAATCCGATTTGTTCGAAGTATGGTCCGTATGGTTCTGTACCAATCCAGTTATCTCCTAAGAACATCATGGCTTCTTTACCAGCTTCGTGTACTTCGTCGACTAATTTCTTAGCTTCTCTAGCAACGAATGCTTGAATGAAGTCGATATAGTCTAAGTACGCTTTACTTGGTGTGCGGAATGTTGAGTTATAGTACCCCTCATCCACGATGTCTTCTGCTCTTAAGCGATAGCCTTTTTCCTTAGCAAAAGCTTCAAGTGCAGCGACTGAAACGCTGGCACCATATCCGAACCAGTCCACAAATTTTTCTTTTCCTAAGTTGTTGAAAATTAATGTGAAGTGATAGAAGAACGTTGTAAAACGAACCACATCAGTATCCGGATTGTCTTTTAACCATTGTTTTAAATAAGAGTGCATGAATTGATTTGAATGAGGTCCACGTACATCAAATGGAATATCGTGAGGAACATCGCCCCAGTTATTCGTAATATGATTGTACATTTGAGTTGGATCCCAAATCGCATACACTAGAAACGACACTGTATACTCATGGAAAGGACGAGTGCCTTCAATAGTAATCGTGTTGTTTTCTTCATGGACAGTCCATCTCTCTACTGGAACCACTTCTCCAGTCGTACGGTCGATGACTTCCCAATATCTTTTTGGATCATGTACGTAGTCTGGTTGCACTTGGTCTTCGAAGTAGCCTTCCATAAATGGAATCGTTAAAGTATCTTCTGTTGCTAACCAGAATTTTGACATGACGAAAATTTGTTGGCACTCTTCCATATGATCTTTGATGAAATCATTATGGTTACGTGCTACAAAGTAGGTTGTATAGATTTTTGCATCTAATTGTTTGGTTGCTTCATCGAGTTTCGTTCCATCGCTATCACGAATTGCATCTGCACCCCAACGGTCGAGCAATTCTTTAGTCTGTTCAAGGAAATTCGATTCACTTGGTAGGGTTAAACGCCCTTTTGTTTTACCCATTTTCTTTCCTCCTGCGATGACGATTACTCTTTAGAGCCGCCTAGTGTCATCCCTTGTGTTAGTTTATTTTGAACAAGAATGTATAGAATTAATGTTGGTAACATTACTAATACCATCCCTGCGTATAATTGTCCGTATTCAGCTGCCCCACGTTGCGCTTGAATTAAGTTTTTCAACCCTACTGGTAAAGTTTGGTTTTTACCTGGCATTAATGTAAGAGCGATAATGTATTCATTCCAGAATGAGAGGAAGTTGAATAAGATTACTGTGATAATACTCGGTCTTGCCATTGGTGTCATGACGCGGATCATTGTTGTGAAATATCCTGCACCGTCGATAGATGCTGCTTCTTCGAACGTTGTTGGTAATGTCTTGAAGAAGTTTGATAATAGATAAATCGTAAATGGTAATGACGTCGCTGCATACACAACTGCTAAGACGAAAATGTTGTTAAGGAAGAATCCGTTAATGCCGAATCCTTTTAGTCCTTTATCCCAGTCCAGTAACATTAAGAAGATTGGTACAACGATATAGTTTACGTTGATGAATAATCCACCTTTTAGTAAAGAGTTAATGAAACGACTTCCTGGGAATTTGTAACGTGCTAATACGTATGAAGAAGGAATGGCTACAACTACTAAGATTGTTAACGCTAGTGCTGTAACAATCACTGAGTTCAACATGTAGTCACCCATTTTTGCTTTATTCCAAGCATCCACAAAGTTTTGGATGTAGAATCCTTCCGGCATTGTCCATGGAGATCCGTAGAACTCTCTATTCTCTTTAACAGAAGCTAAGAAGACCCAGCCCACTGGTACAATAATACTAATCGCTAATGTAATCAGCGCTACGTATATAAAAGCTTTATACAGCTTTTCGAATGAACGAGTATTTCCTTTCATGATCTCCCCTCCTAGTATTCAAGAATATCGCGTTTCGTAATATGACTTACGATACCTGATAATCCGAATGAGAATATAAAGATAACTACACCGATTGCCATACCGTATCCGTATGAAGAGTTTGTATAAGCTTGTTTGAACATGTAGCTTAAGAACACTTCCGTAGATCCGTCTGGTCCACCGTCTGTCAAGATTTGTACAAGTAAGAAACTTAAGTTAATCGTACTGATAATGAAGAATGTTAATGTTGTACGAATACTATTCCAAATCAATGGTAATGTAACGTTAAAGAATTTACCGATTTTTCCAGCTCCATCAAGGTCAGCTGCTTCATACAAGCTTGCTGGAATATTCGCCATCCCTGCCATATACATAACCATGTAGTACCCAATCGCTTGCCAAATTAATGCAAATGCAAGTGAGTAAATAACAATACTTTGATCACCCAGCCATAATTTATTCCATGCTTCTGGTAATACAGCATTTAAAAGTCCAGCTTTTGGATCATAAATTGCTGAGAAAATACCTGCAATAACTACGATTGATAAAATATTAGGGATGTAGAAAATAATTCTGAAGAAGTTGTTTCCGCGAATCTTTTCTGTTGAAAGGATTGCCGCGAAAAGAACTGCCAATACTACTGTAAAGAGTGTTACCACTACGATTAGTAAGATTGTGTTCTGAATCGTTCTAAAGAAATTTTCATCTTGCCATAAGATTTTAAAGTTATCCAATCCAACAAATTGTTGATTGTTTGAGAATCCGCCCCATTTGAACATGGACATGCGGAATACTTGAATCGTTGGGTAAATTAAAAACGTAAAGAATAAAATTAGTGCAGGTAATAGACACACGAGAATAAATAAATTTTTCTCTCTTTTTCTACGATTTTTCATCGTTCTGCCCTCTTTCAACCATTTTTAGATAAAATGAGAGTGGGCGGAAGGAATTTTCATCCTTGAAAATTGCTTCGCATCCCACTCTTATTTAATTCATTCTATTTGAATTATTCAACTGCTGCTTTTAGTTTTTGGCTAACTTCTTCTACAGATTTTTGCCATTCAGCAACTGTTTTTTGACCAGATGCTACAGAGTCGATTTGACCATATAATGTGTCTTTCATGCTTACGCCTTCAACAGGTTTAGTAGCTACGAAGTTACCATTGATTACGCCATCAACTTCATCTACAACTTTGTATAATGATTTCAATTCATCAGGTAACTTAGCTGTTACACCTTTAATTGGTTGAGCTGCGTTGTATTTAGCAAAGATTTCTGCTGCTTTGTCAGAGTATAAGAATGATAAGAATTCTTTAGCTGCTTCTTGGTTCTTAGATTCTTTTGGAACCCAGATGTGTTCGAAGAATGAGTAAACATAACGTTTGCCACCTTTTTCGATTGCTGGTGCAGCTGTCATAGACCATTTGAATCCTTCTGCACGAGGTGCTTTAGCCATTTCCCCAACTACCCAAGTACCGTTTGGCATGAATAAAGCTTTGTTGTCTAAGATTAATTGTTGGTTCTTAGTGAAGCTTTGTGGGTTTGCGTTTGCTACTGTTGAAGGTTCAACGTTTTGTAAGAATGTTCCTAATGCTTCAAAAGCTTTAGTTGCGCCTTCAGAAGTGAATGCTCCTGTGTCATATTTCATTGCTTTGTTGAATAAATCAACGCCTCCAGCGTTTGCTAATAATGCTGGGAAGAAGCTATCTAAGTATCCAGATACTGGATAAGTGAATAATGAAATGCCATCTTTCTTAGCTTTTTCAGCTAATTCTTTCATACCAGGCATATCTTTTGGAACTTCCCAACCTTTAGATTTGAATAACGCTTCGTTGTAGAATAATCCTGTTGGAGCGTAGAACATTGGTGCTAAGTAGTGTTTTCCGTCTCCGTAAGGGTCAGTTACTGTTGTTCCTAATACGTTGTTTAATAATTTTTCAGAAACTTTTTTGTCTTCGCCGTAAACTTTCATATCGAATAAGCCAGTTAAGTCAGCTAAAGCTTTTTCTTTAATTAATGTTTCTGGTAAAGCTTTTTTACGTCCTAAAGCTAACATTACGATATCTGGGTAATCGCCAGCTTTCATTTGAGGCGTAATTTTATCTTCGATTTCCTTATCTTGAGTCAATTCCACTTTAACGTTTGGATTTGCCTCTTCATAAGCTTTGATGATTGCTGGCCACATTTCTGCGCCGTAACCACTTTCTAAGGCAGCTAATTTAAGAGTAACTTTCTCTTTAGCAGCTCCTCCTTGTTGAGTAGTTGAATCTGTCTTACTAGTGCTGTTGCTATTATTTCCGCAAGCTGCTAAAGATACAGCTGCTAATAATGCTGCGCTTGATAGTAATACTTTCTTTTTCATGTTGTCTCCCCCTAGTTTTCAATTACTTTTTAAGACACTTTTAGTTTACAACGAAAAAACCGCTTTCACAATAACTATTTTGCTTTTGACTTGTACTATTTTGCTCTCTTTGGAAACGGTAACAAATTTCATTTTTCAATAAAGCGCTAAAAAACCTATCTACTAAAGGATTTCTCTTGTAGATAGGTTTCATTTTGTCTATTTTATTTAATTGGTAAAAATTTCTTCAAAATCACCATTGTTTGGTCCATGATAATTCCGCTAATTAATAATGACACTACAGGTCCAATCGTTGGCCATTGTCCCAAAATGGCAGCGGTGATGACACAGCTTGCATCGATGAAAAACTTATTTTTAGGGATGGATGTTTTGAATTTTTCATGTAAAGCTAGCGTTGCGGCAATATACGGCCCAACTCCAAGTTCTGCTAAAGCATACACTGCACACCCCATAGCAATTAAGGCAATCCCTACAACCATGGCCACTACTTTTACGGTTATATCCATTTCGGCAAGAGCTCTAAAATCGAACAGTTCAATAAAGAAGCTTTGTAAGAACATCCCTACAACTGTTCCAAATCCAATATATCTCCAGTTGATACTTAGCGTAATGGCAAGAAATACAAGGGAAACGATAATATTACTTGTTCCCATATCTACACCAAATGTGCGATTTAACCCTTCCCACACAAGAACGACAACGTCCGCTCCTAATGTACTAGATCCCGCCATCTTCGCGCCAAGTCCAATCAAGAAACAGGCGATGACGAGTAACACGAGTCGCAGTCCTAAATAATCTTTTTTCAATCTCATTCTCCTTATTTGGCCCAGTTTTCAGGACTCCACATACGCCCATCCAACTCACCATGTGCTTGTTCAATTCGTTTTGCTTGTTCTAAAAGAAGATTTTTTGCAGCCACAAGCAATGCGCGTTCTTTATACTCTTTTGATTCAATAATCCACGCATCGAGTAGCCTGATTTTCTCAATAATCTCCATATTGACTCTCCTCCCAATGACTTAGATGCATCTCGAGTTCCAGTCTTTCGTCCTGGTTTTCTTTGATCCACTCCGCAATCTGTTCCCAGTGTACACCCTCCATCGCTTGCGCACGCTGGATAAACCACTCTTCCGTATCTTGTAATGTTCCGTGGTTCTCTTTCGTTACATATTGTAAATACTCCACGAGTAACGCTTGTTTTGCCTCTTCAGTCTTATAATCAAACTGATGCACTTCGAAAATCGGTAAATAGGTCCACCTCATCGCATTCGCTAAGGCTTGAAATGGGCGCAAGAGTTCCGAAATCGTAAACTGCTCTTTTCCTCCTGCACGGAAGGCTTCTTCTTTCACCCCGAGTGTCACAACGATTCCGAGTTCCTTAATTTGTTTTGCAAAAAGCGCACTCTTACTCATCACCGTATCGATCCATTCCTTCATGACAGAAGGTGCTTGATACCAATACATCGGGAATTGAAGAATCAGGCGTTTGGCACTAGAATCTGCCAAAGCTTTTTCTTCATCCGATTTTGTGAAATGCGGTTTCGCTTCACTCCATACTTCATCTAAATGACGAACCGTTACTGCCTCTTCCCCTTTTAAGGTTGCGAGGAAAAACTGTTGGCTCGATGAAGTTTGAATCGTTGGATGGCTAATCACCACCATTGTTTTCATATTACGCGTTTCCTTTCTGTGAAAGTACTTCTAGAAGAGCATTCGTGTTATCGACAAAATACTGAATGGCAAACGGTAATGCTGCATCATCCACTAAGAACGCTGGGTGATGCCATTCGCGTGGACATCCTGTTCCAATAAAGACGAAACATCCTGGAACGTGTTCCATATAATTGGCGAAATCTTCCGCTCCTAAAGTCACTTCCGGTGTCACCACTGTCGCAAATTTCTCCGTCACACTTTTAACGACTTTTGCAACAGAAGCATCATTATGCACGACTGGTGGCGTTAAAATCCATTCAATACTTCCTTTTTGTCCGTAAATATCTGCAGTTTGGACAATCATCTTCTCGAACTGCTCGGTCATTTTGCGTTCGACTTCTTTATTAAACGTACGAATCGTTCCTTCAAAAAATACTTTCTCTGGAATCACATTCCATGTATTTCCTGCTTCGATATGCGATACGCTTAATACCACTGGTTCTAGTGGAGACGTATGACGAGCAACGATGGCTTGAGCGTTCGCAATCACTTGGCAAGCCGTCACGATTGGGTCGTTCCCATTGTGTGGTGCTGCCGCATGCGTTCCTACTCCTGTAATTTCGGCTTTGAACTGACCGACTGCTGCCATCAGTGGTCCTTCCTTCACTCCAATCGTTCCAACTGGAAGTTCTGGTTTGTTATGGAAACCAATAATGGCATCGACTCCGTCAAGCACGCCTTCTGCAATCAATGCGCGTGCTCCTTGGTTACTTTCTTCGGCCGGTTGGAAAATAAAACGAACTTTTCCTTGTAATTTGTCTTCTTGTGCCTTCAACACTTGAACGGCTCCAAGTAGGCTTGCTGTATGGAAATCATGTCCACACGCATGCATCGCTCCTTCATTTTTTGAAGCGTAGTCTAATCCTGTTTGTTCCACAATCGGCAAGGCATCGATGTCGGCACGTAAAGCTAATGTTGGCCCATTGTCGTTTCCGATTTCTGCGACGACTCCTGTCTTAGACTGTAAATCCCAGCATGTAAGTCCCATCGCTTCTATGGCTTCGCGGATATAGCGAGTCGTTTCGATTTCCGTTCCGGATACTTCTGGATACATATGTAAATGACGGCGATGTGCCGTAGCGCGTTCAATAGCTTCTTTTGTAATCATAACTCTCTCCCCAATCTGTTTCCTACACATTGTAACAAACTAGGCGGCTTTATGCACCATGAACTCCCTTGAAAAACAATAAAAATTCTGTTTACCGCACGCATCAAAAAAGACCCAGTTTCAAAAGAAACAGAGTCTATGGGATTAGCCTTTTTGAAGAGCCACCATTTCGGCATATTGCCCTTGCAGTTGAAGTAATTCATCATGCGTTCCGCGTTCTACAATTTCTCCTTTATCCAACACAAAGATTTGGTCAGCATGAGCAATCGTTGACAGACGGTGCGCAATCATAAAGGTTGTACGCCCTTCTTTTACGACATTAATCGCGTTTTGAATAATCTCTTCCGTCTCAGTATCAATATGCGAAGTCGCTTCATCTAAAATCAAGATTTTCGGGTCAAAGACAATCGCACGAGCAAATGAAATGAGTTGGCGTTCCCCTGAAGAGAAATCCATTCCTTTTTCTTTTACCTCGTAGTCCAAGCCCTTGTCACTCTTCGTGAGTAAATGACCTCCACCCACTTTAACAAGCGCATCTTTAATCGTCTCAGGTTGAATCGATTCATTATTGAGCCCGACATTTGAAGCAATCGTTCCCGTAAATAAATACGGATCTTGCAGCACAATCCCCATCTCGCTTCGAACACTACGTCTATTAAACTCACGCGTGTTTTTGCCATCAATCAAGATAGCTCCACTCGTTGGGTCATAGAATCGAAAGAGCAAGTTCATAATGGATGATTTCCCTGAACCGGTATGACCGACAAACGCCACTGTCTGCCCAGGCTCTACCGTGAAATTCAAGTGCTTCAACACCGGTACTCCTGGCGTATACTCGAAGCTCACATCCTTGAATTCAATTCGTCCTTCATCAAATGTGAAGAGCTCTTCTCCTGATTCTTCACTTGGCGTATCCATTAATTCAAATACTCGGTCACCAGCAGCCATGGATTGTTGGAAACCAGAAACGACATTCATAAAGGTTTGAATCGGCTCATAAATACGGTTGACATAATCAATGAAGGCATATAGGAGTCCTGCTGAAATTCCTAGTGTTCCTCCGATAAATTGCATTCCAAAATAATAGACAATTCCAAAAAGCGTAAAGTTTCGAAGTAAGCCCACTAGACTCCATGAGAAGTACGAATCAAGAATTAATTCCTTACGACCAACCTCTACCCAAGACGTAGCCGTCGCCTCATATTCTGCAACAATCTTGTCTTCTTGTTGGAAGGCTTGAACGATACCAGCACCTTGAATACTTTCATTTAACTGTCCACTCAATTGACTGTACAGTTCACGATTCTCAGAATAGTATTTTTTCTGCATCACGGCAACGGTTCTCTGCCATAGCATCATCACCGGAACTAGGAATAATAATACGAGTCCCAGCGTTGCATTTAATAAGAAAATCGTTACGTACACACCAACAAGCATCACGACGGTACTAAGCAGTGTGGAAATCCCATTCACGTAGAAGTTTGCACGTACGGATTCCGTATCACTCGTAATTCTAGATACGACTTTCCCAGCAGGTAAATGATCAAAATACGATACTGGCAAGGTTTGTACATGCTCGAACACTTCGTCACGAATGCGTTTAGCCACGCGATTCGAGAGAGTCTTCATATATAAACGGTTTAAATAGCCCCCAGCTGCTCCGACTAAGTTCACTGCCACGTAAATGCCCACCCATAGGAGCAAGCTTCCTACATTGAAGACACCAGATTGTCCCATCGGCGTAATCACATTATCGATAGTGTATTTAGCAACGAGCGGCCCTGTTAAAGTTGCACCCGTTGAGAGTAAGAGGCAGACGAGTCCAATCAGAACTCCTTTTTTCTCATAGCGGAGGTAGCTTAATAATCGCTTCATCGTTTTCATTCGACTTCCTCCTCTATCTCTTGAATGAGGTACTGTTCATAGTACCAACCACGTTGTGCGAGTAACTCCTCGTGGGTGCCGCGCTCACTAATACGCCCTTCATTCATCACGATAATCTCATCGGCATGACGAATCGCAGAGAGTCGATGGGCAGAAATAATATTCATACAACCGCCACGCTCTTCTTGCAAGTGCGCAATAATTTCGCGTTCTGTTTTTGCATCCACTGCAGATAACGCATCATCTAAAATCAAACATTCACGGTTACGTAAGAAGGCACGCGCAATCGATAGCCGTTGTTTTTGCCCACCACTAAGCGATACTCCTTTTTCCCCGACCATCGTATCGAGCTGCTGCGGCATGCGTTTCACGTCTCCATCAAAGGACGCCAACGTCAATGCTTCCCAGATTTCCTCATCGGTTGCATCCTCTTTCCCGAATAACATATTCTCGCGAATCGTGCGTGAAAAGAGCGTGTGTTCTTGTGGCACATAGGCTAGATGCCCTGCTACCGATTGAGGTTCGTAATCAATTAGTGGCTCTCCGTTAATGAGAAGCTTCTCGCCTTTGTATGGAAATTGATGTAGTAGTTGCATCAATAGCGTCGTCTTCCCAGAGCCTGTTTTTCCAACGATTCCAAGTGTCTCGCCTTTATTTAGCGTAAGATTAATCTCTTTTAATAATGGAGTCGTTTCCCTTGGATACGTAAAGTTAAAGTCGATAAACTGAATCGATTCAATCGTCTCAAGCACTTTTATTCCAGCACGTTCAATTTCATCATCATGCTGCAACACTTCATTGATACGTTCCGTTGCCACTTTCCCGCGTTTATAGTTCGTAATAATGTCACCAATCATAAACATCGGCCACATAATCGCCCCCATATAAACTTGGAAGGCAATCACATCCCCCACTAGAATGGTTCCAGTCGATACTAAGTATCCACCGTAAAGAAGCGCGATAGTAAAGCTAATCATCATAAATAATTGCGCCAATGGCATAAAGCGCGATTCAATTTCCGACACGATAATATTTTGTTTCATGGCTTTTTCCGTTTTCGCACGAAACTCATCCATCATCGCATCTTCTTGCCCATACGCACGAATGACATAAGTACCGTCAATCATCTCCAACACTTCATTATTCAGTTGAGAGACTGCATTTTGCGCCTTATTGTACTCTTCTTCAAGATCAAATCCCCATTTATACACAAGATACGAAAGAATTGGCAATGGTAAAATCGCCGCAATGGTCAGTGGCAACGAAATCGTTGTGACCATCATATAAATCGATACACTCCCCAACAATGTAGAGTTCATCAACGCAAACATTCCGAACCCCATCATATCGCCAATGGTCATTACATCTTCACTGCTGCGCGTAATAATATCGCCCGTTCTAAAATGCGCATAAAACGGAATTTTCTTTCTTAAGTTATTCCGCAGTAACTTCACGCGCAGTTCTTTTTGAATTTCATAATGTCCAATAAAGATATAGTACGTCCAAATACTCTCCGTAATATAGGCCACAAGAATAATCCCGACTAAAACCACAAGCTGTGTCCCAAGCCACTCGGCATTCAGTTCACTTGCCACAATTTTATCGACTACCTGTCCGATAATACGCGCTGGGTACACCGCCGCAATACTACTTCCGATCATCAAAATAAAACTAACAAGGTAGCGCATCGGATGTTTCTTTATAAAATTAATAATGACTTTTAATAAATCGTTCATCGTTTTCCTCCATCAAAAAAGCCGTCACCTTCCCCACGCATGGAAAAAGTAACGGCTCACTTAAACTTATCTATAAAAATGCGCTATACTTCATTCACCAAAATTGGAAGGTTTCTCAAATCTTGTACTTGTTTTACGTTTAAGTTGTTCATTGATTTCTCCTCCAATCTGATAAATTTAACGTTATATCTGAATTATACCGTAAAATACCGTCATGTCAATACCTTTCGAACTTTTTCACAATCGAATTCATTGATAATCATTCTCAATACAGTTACAATAGAATCATTACAAATTAGAAAAGGATGAAAGATTTACAATATGGCAAAAGACATTCGTGTTTTACTTTACTATAAATATGTTCCAATCGAAAATGCGGAACAATTCGCTGCAGATCATTTAGCATTCTGCAAATCAATCGGATTAAAAGGACGTATCCTTGTCGCTGACGAAGGAATTAACGGAACGGTATCTGGTGATTACGAAACAACTCAAAAATATATGGACTATGTTCACTCTCTTCCAGGGATGGAAGACTTATGGTTTAAAATCGACGAAGAAAACGAGCAAGCCTTCAAGAAGATGTTCGTTCGTTACAAAAAAGAAATCGTACACCTTGGTTTAGAAGATAACGACTTCGATAACGATATTAACCCACTTGAAACAACAGGGGCTTACCTTTCTCCACAAGAGTTTAAAGAAGCCTTACTTGACGAAAACACTGTTGTACTAGACACTCGTAACGACTACGAGTACGACTTAGGTCACTTCCGCGGTGCCATCCGTCCTGACATTCGCAACTTCCGTGAATTACCACAATGGGTTCGCGATAATAAAGAGAAATTCATGGACAAACGTGTCGTTGTTTACTGTACCGGTGGCGTTCGCTGTGAGAAATTCTCTGGCTGGATGGTTCGTGAAGGCTACAAAGATGTCGGTCAATTACACGGTGGTATCGCAACTTACGGAAAAGACCCAGAAGTTCAAGGCGAATTATGGGATGGAAAAATGTACGTATTTGACGAACGTATCGCTGTTGACATCAACCACGTAGACCCAGTAGTAATTGGGAAAGACTGGTTCGATGGTACACCTTGCGAACGTTACGTAAACTGTGGAAACCCAGAATGTAACCGTCGTATCTTAGCTTCAGAAGAGAACGAAGACAAATACTTACGTGGTTGCAGCCATGAATGTCGTGTTCACCCACGCAACCGCTACGTGAAAGAGCACAACTTGTCTCTTGAAGAAGTTGTAGCTCGCTTAGAAGCTATCGGCGAAGAATTAGATACAGTGAATGCTTAATTTGATGAACAAGCTAAAACATTTTTGGTTTGATTGATTGTGTATGGATTCCGAAGAATCTTGCGGATTTCATAGCCACAATAATGGGGAATCGTATTAAAGATGAATTAAAGGGCGTAGGGATTTATTCCTTACGTCCTTTTTGAAGCTTTAAAGGTGAGAGACTACAGGCTCGAACCGGTACCCCATTATTGTAGTTATGATAAAATCCGCTATGATTCGAAGGAATCCATCATAAATAACACCCTATTTGAATCTAACCAAATAGGGCGTTTTTGCATTTATTCAAATTCATGTTTCACGGTTTCTAGTGCAGCAGCGATAACTTGATGCATATCGTAATAACGATACTGCCCAAGGCGTCCCCCGAAGATCACTTGCGGAACCGTCTGCGCTAATTTCTTATACTGCGCGTACAAGTCGTTGTTGACTTTATTATTCACTGGATAATAAGGCTCGTCTCCCACTTTCCAATCGGCAGGATACTCACGCGTAATCACCGTTTTGGGCTGCGTGCCAAACTCGAAATGCTTATGCTCGATGATACGAGTGTATGGCGTTTCGCGGTCTGTATAGTTTACTACCGCATTTCCTTGATAGTTCTCCACGTCCACGACTTCTGTTTCAAAACGGAGCGAACGGTATTCTAATGTGCCTAGTTCATAATCGAAGAACTCATCAATCATTCCCGTGAAGACGATTTTGGCACCACTATTCAAGTACTCATCTTTTTTCGCAAAGAAATCAACATTCAACTCGACTTCGATATTCTCATGGTCCAGCATGGCTTCAATCATCTTCGTATAGCCACCAATCGGAATCCCTTGGTACGTATCGTTAAAATAGTTGTTATCGTAAGTGTAACGAACCGGCAAGCGGCGAATGATAAATGCTGGTAATTCTGTAGCCGAACGTCCCCATTGTTTCTCCGTATAGCCCTTGATGAGCTTGTAGTAAATATCTTCCCCAACAAGAGAAATCGCCTGCTCTTCTAAGTTTTCAGGCTCTTTGTCCCCGAGTACCGCACGCTGTTCAGCAATTTTCGCTTCGGCTTCTTGTGGCGTCACCACACCCCATAATTTATTGAAAGTATTCATGTTAAAGGGCAAGTTGTAGATTTCTCCGTTGAAGTTGGCAACTGGAGTATTGGTATAGCGATTAAATGTCGCAAACTGATGCACGTAATCCCAAATCTTCTTGTCGCTCGTGTGGAAAATATGCGCACCGTATTCGTGCACTTGAATGCCTTCCACTTCTTTTGTATAAATATTCCCCGCAATATGATTTCTCTTCTCAATCACTTTTACTTTATAACCGCGTGTCGCTGCTTCATGCGCAAAGGTCGCACCGAATAATCCAGCACCCACAACGATGTAATCAAATGGTTTCATGTGGTTTCCCCATTTCTTATTTTATCTTATTCATTATACCATGGACCCTCAAGGCGAACCAAATCGATGAAGCACACTTTGCGAAATTATCATATATGATAATTTCTCCCATAATAAATATCCAGTGGCTTAGTGGGTGGCTTTTCAATTTCGGGCATAGCTCTGATCTCAGAGCGACGCCTCAAGGCGCTCGTGTGGCCTGCGACGAGCACCTATTTATATTTTCCTGTAAACGGATCTTCCAATTCTAATTGTTCCGCTATTTTAATTAGAAAAAAGAAAGTTTTCACTCCTTTTCACACTTTATAAATTTCGCTTTGCTTTTCTTGATTTTACAATCATATAGGCGCCAATAATGACGAGTACGCAGAAAACGACACTTCCCAAAGTGATATTCATAAAAGCAATTTTTTGAGGAATATCGGCACTTCCATACTCTTTCATCATCATGGTTTGCAAGAAAAAGATAGAAAAGAGAGAGGAAGCAAAACTGATATTTTTACTAGATTTGAGCTCTGGAGAATGAAATTTCCGGATACGAATGATATTAGATATCGCTGTAATGATATTGATGAATGTCGCAAGAGCAATGATGTAGAGCAAGAAAGGATAGCGCGCGTGAATTTGGTCATCATGATGACTGACATAGATGAGAAAACATTTAAGGCACTTAACCAATTGGAACAAGCTATTGTTGACTACATTGATTACTACAACAACAAACGAATTAAGGTAAAACTAAAAGGACTTAGTCCTGTGCAATACAGAACTAAATCCTTCACTTAAATTATTTGTTTAACTTTTGTGGTCAGAACAAACAGTGCTTTTTTTGTTGAAATCGCAAAGAATCTAAGCTTTCTTTTTGCAGATAACATTCGCTCTTTTATTTTCGGTATGATTGAGTCGATGCCCCGTTCTCGACCGGTTATTATTGCAACTTATCGAATGCTAGAGCACTATGCCATCACTTTTTGGAAGAATACTTGGAGCAATTCTACGCAGAATGGAATGCGAAAAAGTAATAATTAAAGAGACGAAAAAGCTGAGAATATGATTTCCCAGCTTTTTTGAATGCGATAGAAATAGCAACTAGACTATTTACGAAAGACCTCAATAATGTAGGTGAAGCCAGTAACTAAAAATGAAAAGGCAATGACATAAACGACAAAGACACCTGTAGCCACTGGATTGAACAGAATCACTAGACCTAGTAAAAATGCAAGCAAGGCTACCCACGTGATATTGCTACCAATAATAGGGAAAATCAATCCTAGACGATTGCCTTTAAAGAAAGCAATAATGGCTTCTACAATTAACCAAATTCCTACAATGGTCGGAATGACGACCGGCAGGGTCACAAAGCCATAAGCCACGAGGTAAAGAGATAAGAGAAGATTAACAAACCCTTGGAAAAGATAAACAGGTGAGCGAAGCTCTTTTGGTGCAGAGAAATAGCCTAAAATAGCTGCTATAGAAGAAACCAGTAAACCAAATGCAATCCACCAGCTGTAAGCAACAAGATTAGCTACTGGGTTTGTAAATAGCAAAAGTCCTAAAAAGACAAAAACAACTCCTGTAAGGAATAGCAGTAAACGATTAGAAAATTTCATTTCAATACCCCCTATATAGTATAGTATATCTTGATAATAAAACTAATTTACCTATTTTTATAGAAAATGTCAATAAAATAAATAGAGAATTTGGAACTTTCAGTCTGATTTGCAATAAATATCCACCGGCTTATGTAAGTTAGACAGAAAATCTAACTTTTAGGGTGCACTTCATGCCTGGCAGTTCGAAACTCTATTTAGTTAAACCCAATGAATCGTTGTGTGATTGTGTAAAGTCCGTTTGACAGTACTTGTACAGGTTTATTGCTCGCCATCGTGATTTTACTTAACGCATTTTTACTAATCAGATGGAAGACTTCTGGATTGGCTTCTTTTAAATCCGCAAGCAAGGCTTTTTTCTTCTCTTGATGCTCTGGTAGTCCGCCCTTATTGAGCAGCGCACAAGAAATCACCGTTGTAATCTCTAAATGGTTTAATAAGTAGTTCTTCAAGACGGTTGGGAATTGCCAATCACTATGGTAATTCGCCATCAATAATTCATTCACGCGAATTTGTTGGTCGATACGGCTAATCATGACTTTCTCGTTCACGGATTGATCTTCACGACCGATAAAGTAACGGTAGAAGTCCACGTTCATATAGTATAAAGACTTGCTATATTGAAGCGGTACGAAGACAAACAAATTATCCACGTAGAAAGTATGCTCTGGCAACTGAAGGCCTGATTTACGAAGTAAGTTCATATTGTAAATGAGTGAGTGCATCATCATGTATTTTCCACGACGAAGCGACTTGGCATCATCCCAAGTGAACACTTGATTTTCAGGAAATGCGGAAGTATAGCGCATGATTTTTTTCGTTTTCGCGCCTTCTTTTTCATAGACGAAGTTCGTAATGAACACATCTACTTCTTCACCTGTTTCCTCGAAGCGTTGTAATTGTTCTAGGATTTTTAAGTATGCACGCACATCCACCCAGTCATCACTATCGACGACTTTGAAGTACTTGCCTGTTGCGTTGGCCATCCCCGTATTCACGGCTCCACCATGCCCTTTATTTTCTTGATGGATGGCACGGATAATCGTTGGATAAGCTGCGGCATATTGGTCAGCAATGCGAGCAGTGTTGTCTTTAGAACCATCATTAATAATTAAAATTTCAACCTCTTTACCACCGGCAAGGAGCGTTTGAAGACAATAATGCATATATTCTTGAGAGTTATAGCATGGGACTGCAATGGTTAATAATTTCATGGGGGTTACCTCTCATTTCTAGTAAACTTATCTTATTTACTATACCATTTTTTCGGTCATTTTGTCAGTTTGACTCCCTTAATCCTCTTATGAAAAAAGCCCTCTTCGCACGGAAGAAGGCTTCGACAATACTATTATTTATTTATGCTTGTTGTTTTTGTTCTCTTCGTGCAATCCATGGAAGGACGAGTCCGAGTCCAAGAAGCGCAAATGGCATAATGATATTTGAAATTAAGACAAACCACCATTCAGATGGGTTTTGCGCATAATCCATTTGTGGTACCATTCCGAGAATACATGCAAAGGCAGTGAAGGCAAATCCCCATAGTCCCATTAAGAACCCAAGTGTCTTATTGCTAATGTATTTATATTCGGCCCCTTTAAATCTGTCCCAATGACGGTATAAAAACATAAAGGCGACAAATACCCACAAGAAGCACATCGGAGAAACAATGGCATTCAAGTTTGTCATCCAAACCACAACCGTATCGATTTCCTTAAGTCCTAGAGCTGGCATGACAATTAGAGCCCCTGTCAAAATCCCTGTAAGCAAGTATCCATTTCTCAACGTACCGTTCTTTGTGCGTGCACGAAGCCAGCGAGGAACATATTCTTCATCGGCACTACCAAGGAAGATTTGAAGTGGTGCATCAATCGATAATGCCAACGTCGCGGTTTGCCCGATAAATTGCGTTAATGCGTAAATCGTAACGAGCACATTCCCAATATTCCAGTGTTTTCCAAGTACGGCAAATGCTTGATAAGCACCATTTCGCATCAAGTCTTGCGGGATATTGTTGCTATCAAAAATCATCCCCATCGCAAAAGATCCAAAGACCGCACAGATTCCAACCATCACAGCCATCGCAATCATCCCTTTTGGAAATTCTTTGGCTGGATTCTTGAGTTTATGCACA
Organism: Granulicatella sp. 20925_1_45; assembly: GCF_041433555.1. NCBI lineage: Bacteria > Bacillati > Bacillota > Bacilli > Lactobacillales > Carnobacteriaceae > Granulicatella > Granulicatella sp. 20925_1_45. The sequence goes on from NZ_JAPWBR010000015.1 coordinate 43,143, forward strand.
TAAGGTGACATACACTCTGCTCCTCCGACCGAGAAAACAAGAAGCGCAATCGTTGTGAAGTATGAAAAATCAAACTTAGGAATATACGTTTCGATCTTATCCATATTCGCTGTTGCTAGTTGTAAATCAGGTTTAATGAGTGGAACCCCGACTGCTAATAGGATAAACAGAATTGACATCACAAACATCGCGGTTCCCGCAATCGTTCCTAAGAATTTCAACGCGCGAATTCCCTTTGTTGAAATATAAAGGACGGCTAAGAAAAAGGCTAAACAGACTGTTACCAGTAGTGGAATTGGCAGTTCATCGATAATTCCTGAGTGCCCTTGGAATACCCATCCGAGTGCAATAAGAATCGTCTGTGGTTTTTGCGCTAAATAAGGAATCTGAACCACCCAAAATGTCCATGCGGCAAAATACGCTAGTTTCTTGGTAGACGTATGTTTAATCCAATCACTGACTCCCCCTTCACTATCTTCAAACGTCGAACCGAGTTGTCCAATCATTAATGAATATGGGATAAAGTAAATTACTAAAATAATGAGCCACGATGTAATAACGACAATCCCTTGTTGGGCGAAATTGTTCACAACATTCCCAAGTCCCCACACAAAGTTAAATGCAATCAGGGATATCATCAGCCAACTCAGTTGCTTTTCATTTTTTTCTTCCATTTTTTAACCTCCTAAACCGAATCGCTGATTAGTCGCTTACTGAATAATGATTGACCATTAAATTACTAGCACGAAGCAATACCTTATCGAGCAATGCAGCTGTCTTTTCTTCGATGAAGTCACTCATTTGTTGATTTTCCGCTTCGAAGTCGATTGCTTCCCCTTTTTCAAGTTTGGCATCGACTTGTGCAATCATGGCTTCTCCACGAGATAAAGTATTCTTTTGATAACTTTCAATATCAGCAAGATGTTCCAAATAGTGCGCATCTGCAAGCCCTGCAATTAAGCGACTTGACCAGTAGAAGGAATCCGTTGAAACCTTCGCTGTTGTATTGGCAAAATACGCAGGCGTTGTGTCCACTTGTGTAAAGAATGGTACAGCCGTTGTAAATGGCATTGACCCATACGATACCCACTGAATTCCTGTTGTATCATGCGGACGATTTGGACGAATTTGTAGGATAGCCGTTTGACTCGTACGATTAATCCCAACTGTACGGAAACGACGATTGCTCTTACCATCGCCTTGATTTCCATAAGGGTCATACGGTGTGAATTGGAAATGCGTGCTCATCGATTCTTTCACATCTTCGACTGTAATCTTGCGGTACGGAACGCGTGCCCATGGAATTTCAAAGCTCGTTGGAGATTGTTCCACTTCTGGATTAAACATGCGTTGAATATCCCAAGCACGAGGCGTGTTATATAAGCGGTCTTTGTCGCGTTGGGAACCGAATGCATAACGTGGATTGAACGATTCACCGTCAAAGTTTAAATTCAAGTGGTAACGAATCATAAAGTCTTTCAAATCAGGGTCGCACATGTAGTTTTCTTTATCGTCAAAATCAAAGAAGTCACTGCCGAGTTGATTTGGATTTACGACATACGCATCATCAGGTACACGGCGAGCCATCCAGTGATGTCCACCAATCGATTCTAACCACCAAATTTCATTCACATCAGAAATCGCAATCCCATTTGACTCATAAGTTCCGGCCGTTTCAAGGAAGTGTCCAAGACGCTCTACCCCTTCGCGTGCCGTTTTAATATAAGGCAACACTAATGTAAAGATGTCTTCTTCTCCAATCCCTGTTTCCA
>NZ_JAPWBR010000016.1:0-44384 GCF_041433555.1 Granulicatella sp. 20925_1_45
GTTGTTGTTGTTGACGTTGTAGTAGTCGTTGTTGTAGTTGTTGTAGTCGTTGTTGTCTCTTCTTTTGGATTCACAATTGTTTTAGTTACAGCGTGATCTGTTCCGAAGTCTTCAACGTTAACGACAGTATCAGCGTCTTTAATAACGAATCCTGCAGGAGCTTCTGTTTCTGTCAAGATATATTTATCTTTTAATAATGCATTAACAGTAATATTACCATTTTCATCAGTTTCGTATTCACCGATTACTTGGTTGTTCGCTTCACGTACTACTTTAAATTTAGCACCTTTAATTGGTTGGTTAGCGTCATCCACTTTATGAACGTTGATTGTAAATACATAACCAACACCGGCACCACCAGCAACTTGAACTGCAGAAGCATTGGTTATTTCTTTAATAACGACACCTTTTCCTTTTAATGTAGCGTCATTCTTTAATAATTCTCCATCTACTGGTTGGTAGTTTAAATGAACGTCATAAGAAATACGGTATTGATCCTCTTCTGTAATATCTCCTAAGTCAATGACAAAAGATTGTCCATCTTCTGCAACTGTAACTTTATGTTGATCAGTCACATCAACACGATTTGAAAATTGCCATTCACCATCTACAAATGCAAATTTACCTTTAATCACCTTAATACTATCTTTCACATAGCTAGCATTTGTAAATTTCAAATGATCTTCTAATGTTACTTCTTTAATATTTTGACGGTTACGGTTCACAGAAATTGTATATGAAACTGTCTTATAGTCAGTATTATTTACCCAGCTTGTCTTTGTTAAAGTTCTTGGGTTTCCATCTCCAATTCCTTTAAAGGTTACTTTACCAGCAACTTTTGTTACAGCATTGACTGTCACAACAACAGGAATTTCACCTTGTTGTGGATGTTTCTTAAAGTCAATACGTGCATAGAAGAAAAACGAACCATTTGTATCAGAATGTTTTTCAACATAGTCTGTATAAGTTAAAGTTAATTTTTTGTTTTCAGCATCTACAGTAGCGTGAGCGATAATTTCATTTGTATTAATATCGCGAATCTCAAAACTACTAGATGTGATAATTAATGCTTCTGGCACAGTAACCGTTGTTTGGTCACCTGCTTTAACATTTTTACCTGCTAAATCATACGTTGCATTAATACGGAAGGTAGCCCATTGCTCTAAATCCCAATTTAGATCTCCACCTTCGTTATTTGAAACATTAACAATTGTAATGGTATCGGCAAATTTACCAGTTACTGAAACTGCAGGTTTAGTTTCTTCAGCAGATGCATTATGAGAAGCTAATGTAAAAAGTGCAGTTAATAAAAATAGTAAGAACGAAAAAATCCCCAATTTTTTCCCGTTTTTGTTCATCGTGCTTTCCTCTTTTCTTATAAAATTGATGGTAAAAATTACCTCTCGTGTTCATTTTATCACATTTAGTTCTTAAAGAATACCTTAAAGGTGAAATTTACCGCGTTTTTTTCATCTTTTTTTCAAAGAATTTTTCCTAAAGCACTCAGAATCATTGAATTTTAAAGCGTTTTAGTACTGTGCTAAATTTAAACTAAATAAAAAATACACAATCATTTTCAGCCTTTCATCCCCCCTAAACATCTCCCTACCTTGACAAGAACACTATTATTACCTATCATTAAGCTATACTTAAGAATGAGGTATTATTATGAATAATGAATCGCAGACGATATCAATCGAAAGCATTCTTCACCAAGCAACTACTCCGTGGTTGAGCTTTATCCTAGCTCCACTTGGTTATTGCTTTATCGGATTGATTCTTGCATTAAGACAACAGCAATTTCAATTATTGCATTTTGTCGTATTATTTTTATTTTTTGTAACTATATATTTACAAGAAAATTCATATCGCAAACTAGCGCTACATCCTGAAAAGAAGAAATGGCCAGTCATTGCATTAACGAATATTATTCTCTTTGCAATTCTCTTCTATTTCTACCAAACAGTCGCTATTAGAGTGGTTCTACTACTCTTTGCCATTGTGTTATTTAATCATACGAATCTGTTTGAAGTGAAGGTAAATGAAGTTTCTTACATTTATCACTCACTGTTAAATGGGATTGCTAAATACTATATCGCAAATTTTGTTACAGTATATGTACTTAGTGGTAATGTAACTTCTGCTATTAGCGCTCAACTCTTCCAATACGTTTTATTTGGACTGTATGTTTCTCATATCAAGACGAAACTCACAGAAAGAAAAGAAGGAAAAAGACATTTCGGACCTGCAGCGGCCATCTTTAATGTATTTCTCAGTCTGTCATGGCTTGTGGGAACAGTCGTTTATTACTTATGGTATTTGAATCATTTAAATATTTTGGGAATTATTTTATTCTCATTATCATTATTAATTCCGATTCTTTACCAAATCCACTTTAGAAAACAGTACACAGTGAATCGATTAATCACTTATCTTCATTGGTATTTAGTCGTAATGTCTGTTTTATACGGATTCTTAATTACAATTTAAATCAAAAAATGGTTGGACAAATGTCCAACCATTTTTGTTTATACTTCTTTTTTACCATAAGCACAAATATCCAATAAAGGACAACTTGCACATTTTGGCTTTCTAGCAATGCAATGATATCTTCCAAAAAAGATCATCCAGTGATGAGCTTTCCCCCATAGATCTTTAGGTAACTTCTTGCAAAGTGTCTCTTCTACTTCTAGAACAGATGCAGATTGTTTCACCATTTGAAGTCGTTTAGAAATTCGTTCTACGTGCGTATCTACTGCAAATGCAGGCAATCCAAACGCGACGCTTAACACAACATTCGCTGTCTTTCGCCCAACTCCTGCTAATTGCACCAACTCTTCTCTTGTTCGTGGAACTTCTCCATTAAATCGTTCAACCAGTTGTTGAGCACACAGTCGAATATTCTTCGCTTTATTTCTATAAAGTCCTAAGGATTGAATACACTCTATCACTACTTCTTCTTCACTATTCGCCAAGGCATGCGCATTTGGATAAATTGCAAACAATTTTGGAGTGACTTTATTCACACCTTTGTCGGTTGCTTGCGCACTTAAAATAGTTGCAATCAGTAATTGAAAAGGCGTTTTATGATCCAATTCGCAATGCGCATCTGGAAACATCTTTTGCATTTCTAGAACTGCTTGTAATGTTTTTGCTTTTGATAACATCTTATCTCTTCACCCAATTCACTAATGGAACTGATTGGTTGGCAGTTTCATTAGGTTTTACTTCCACTTGCGCATTCTTTGTGCGAGTTTCAGACGCAGCTAATTGTTGCGCAGATTTAATTCCTTTGTTTTTCCAGGCTAGTAAAATACGGTCAATATATTTTACATTATGCGCTTGATTTAAGATGGCCTCTTTTAAAGCAGCAACGATTAATTCCTGTGGATATTTATCCTTATGAATCCAACCAGAAATCATTTCAATTTCAAATCCACTTAACTGACGGTTAAACTCTTGCTCGATTAAAGCCAGTACATTCACGTCTTTCTGAGACATTTTTTCTACACTAAAGGAACTTTGCTTAAATAACACTTCTAATTGACGAAGAAGCGGTTTAAAGCTATAGTAATCCACTTTCTTCCCATCTTTTGCTTCTCGTTGTTTAATCTCGAGCACTTGTCGATCCATTAAATGTTGAATGATGCTAAACAATTGTCTTTCATCTATACCAAACTGTATACAAGTTGCTCTTACATCAATAACAAATGACTCTTCCGGATGTCGCTGCATTAACCATGCAATTAATAAGCATTCATCTGCAGTCAATTGCAATTTTCGGTAATTTTGAAGTAGTGCATTCGGAACAGACGTACTGCCACTATAAATCCAATGTTCTTGGAATGTTAATGCCATTTTTTGACCTCCCTCTTTTAAAAAAGAGCCAACGACATAGGTCAGCGGCTCTTTCTTATTCTTTTTATTATGGGTAAATACGGTTTAATAAACGTGGGAATGGAATAGCTTCACGAATATGTTTCGTACCAGCCACAAAGGTTACCATACGTTCTAAACCTAGACCGAATCCTGAGTGAGGAACAGAACCGTATTTACGTAAATCTAAGTAGAATGCATAATCATCTGGATTTAATCCGTTTGATTTAATTCTTTCTAATAATTTATCGTAGTCCGTTTCACGTTCACTTCCTCCGATAACTTCACCATATCCTTCTGGAGCAAGTAAGTCAGCACATAGTACACGACTTTCGTTTCCAGGAACTGGTTTCATGTAGAAAGCTTTAATTTCAGTTGGATAGTTGATCACAAATGTTGGCACTCCAAAGTAGTTTGAAATCCAAGTTTCGTGTGGTGAACCAAAGTCATCACCGTGTTCTAAGTGTTCGTAATCAGTATCTTCATCGTTTTCGTGCGCTTGTAATAAGTCAATCGCTTCATCGTATGTGATACGTTTGAACGGTTCGCTAATGTATTTCTTCAATAATTCAGTGTCACGTTCTAGAGTTTCTAATGCATGAGGTGCACGGTCTAAAACGCCTTGAATTAAAGCTTTCACATAAGCTTCTTGTAAGTCTAATGACTCGTCATGTGTTAAGTATAAATACTCAGCATCCATCATCCAGAACTCTGTTAAGTGACGACGAGTTTTAGATTTTTCTGCACGGAATACAGGGCCGAAGTCGAATACGCGACCGAATGCCATTGCTCCTGCTTCTAAGTATAATTGACCAGATTGTGTTAAGTACGCTGGATCTCCGAAGTAATCTGTTTCGAATAATTCAGTTGAATCTTCAGCCGCATTCCCAGAAAGAATTGGGCTATCGAATTTAATGAATCCATTTTTATCAAAGAACTCGTATGATGCATAAATAATCGCATTACGAATTTCCATAATGGCATGTTGTTTTGTTGAACGTAACCATAAATGACGGTGGTCCATTAAGAAGTCAGTACCATGCTCTTTTGGAGTGATTGGATATTCATGACTCTCCCCAATTAATTCGATATCTTTTACTAATAACTCATAGCCTAATTTAGAACGAGTATCTTCTTGAACAACACCTGTTACAAATACAGAACTTTCTTGAGTTAATCCTTTTGCTAATTCAAAAGTTTCTTCACTTACGTCCGCTTTTACTACAATTCCTTGGAAATAAGCTTTTCCATCACGTAATTGTAAGAACGCGATTTTACCGCTAGAACGTTTGTTAGTTACCCAAGCGCCAATCGTAACGGTTTGTCCAACGTAATCTTTTGCTTGATTCATTGTTATAGTTTTCAAAATATCACTCTTCCTTTACTTATATGATTCAATAAATTCCTTAATTCGATTAGCGGCTTCTCTTAATTCCTCTTCGCTATTAGCACAGCTAAGTCTTAGGAAACCGTTGCATCCAAAGTTCTCTCCGGATACTGTTGCGACCCCTGCTTCTTCGAGTAGTTTTAGGGCAAACTCTTCTGAAGAAGCAACGCCTACGATATGCATGGCTACTTTAACATTCGCGAATAAGTAGAACGCTCCTTTAGGCTTCTCACACTTAATTCCTTGAATATCGTTTAGTAATTCATGAAATACGTCGATTCTTCTTTGAAACTCGTCACGCATTTCTTTTTTTGCGACTTCAACATCTTCGTCGAAAGCTCGAATCGCTGCATATTGTACAACCGCCGCAGGGTTACTTGTTGTGTGACTCGTTAAGTCATTTAAAGCTCTAATAATTCGTTTGGGACCGAATACATATCCAAGTCTCCATCCAGTCATCGCAACTGATTTTGATAATCCATTTATGACTAATGTGTTATTAAAAATCTCTTGGGATAAACTTGCCATACTGATGGAAGGCGCATCATAGACTAACTCGTAATAGATTTCATCTGATACGACAAACACATTATGTTCTAATGCCCAATTTCCAATCGCTAGTAACTCTTCTTTTGTATACAAGAGCCCTGAAGGATTCGAAGGCGCATTGAGTACCAAGAGTTTTGTCTTATCTGTTACATATTCGTTTAGTAAATCCACAGTTAGTTTAAACGAATTTTTTTCTCTAGTTTCAATATACACCGGAACGCCATCCGCTAATTGAATTTGTTCGGCATAACTCACCCAGTAAGGAATTTGAATTAAAACCTCGTCTCCTGGATCTACCAATGTCATAAAGACTGAATATAGCGCAAATTTAGCACCCGCAAAAGTCGCAACTTGCTCCTTTTGCAAATCAATTCCATCTTTACGTTTATGAAAATCACAAATCGCCTGTCTTAACTTATCTAATCCCAAAGCTGGTGTATAATGATCGGTTTCGTGTTTTCTTAAAGCATCAATGGCTGCCTCTGTAATTACTTCAGGAGTATTAAAACCAGGTTCACCAATCGATAAACTAATAATCTTTCTTCCCTGAGCTTTTAGTTCTCTAGCTTTTTGTGTCATCGCTAGAGTTCCTGAAGGCAAAATTTTCGATACTCTATCTGAAATTTTTACCATAAATCACCAATTTCTATATATTCTCAATATCTTTAATCCATTTACCATTTTTCGCTGAAATATAGTAATAACCAATACGTTGATTACTCATACGATAATTGACTTCCCATACAGGTTCCCCGTTTAAAAGGCCAAGTCTTGCTTCAAGCACTTCAACATCTGGTTTATCTTGTAATGTAATAGAACGAGCTTCTTGCTCATTGACCACTGCTGATTGCTGAAGAATTGTAACATCTCCACCTTCTTCAGGAATAATCGCATAGATGGCATTCCCGTCTTTATCTTCACCCATAACAGTGTAATAAGACGCATCCGTATTGTACAAGTAAAACTTCGTTACTTTTGAAAATTCTACGGTTGGTGCCATCATCGTAAGTGCTTCGTTACGTTTTTTAATCTTTGGATCCACACTTACTAAAAAGATACTTGCAGCAGCTAAAAATAATAGAAATAAAGTGAGTAAAAGAATAAACATTGTTCTGCGTTTCATCAATTTCTCTCCTCTACTCTAATTTTCATAGATAATGGTATTATACGCTATTTAAAGCAAAAATACCACCATACATATAAGACGATGCCCTACATATTTTTATTCTTCCCAACGTTTAAACACTTCTTAAATGGTTTCTCTATAACCGAAGCGTTTTCCGGGAAAACACTTTTTACTTTCATCGCATATTTACTAATCGTTGCCCGAACATCTAACAACCAAATTTCGGCACTCTTTTGATGCGGTCTACTAAAACGTCCTAGCCCTTGATACAGTAGAAGAAGCATCATCTTCATCGCGTAATGGGCAAAATAAGAACGCTCTTGCTCTTTCATCTCTAGTTGAATAATTTGTTGAGCCGTTGACACTGGATTTGGGAATGGCAATTTGGTGATTACGAGTGAATCGATGGATTGGCCGCCACTATCAAATCCTTCCCAGAAGCTATAGACACCCAGTAAAATCGCATCATTTCTTTCTTGGAAACGACGTTGGATTCTTCGACCCATTTGAGGTCCTTTTTGAGCCAAAAGTTCAATTTGATGAGCACGGCAAAAGTCTTCTAACAGACTCTCTACTGCTAAGAGCGCTTCAACAGAATGCATCAAGACAAGCATTCTTCCGCCCTTTCGCTCATAAATTTTTTCGATACAGTCTGCAATTTGTGCATGATACTGTTGACTCGAGGAAGAATTTACGGCCACCAAATCATTAGGGATAAATATTTGATGGTCGGCAGTTGCTGCTTTTGTCTCGATCACCGTCAACTTCTCTTTTGCCTCTAACTCATGGAATAACGGTGTAAACGTTGGAATCGTTGCTGAAATTCCAATTATTTGTCTCATCTTCTCTCTAAACTGATGAAAGACCTGAATAACTGGCTTAACTCTTAATAATTCTAGAGTATTTTGACCGTACTGTTCTTTTTCTTCGATGACAAAATAATCGTTGGCCTCCATTTGAAATTGAGAAATAGACTCCATTAGTTCTTTTAATAAATAACTACTTTCTTCAAATAAAGTGGTCTTATCCGCATTGGCTTGCAGTAAATTCATTACGCCAGACAGTGCCTTTTGCATGGCATTCACCATTTCACAGTGGATTGACTCCTTCCACTCACTGGATGTAAATACAAAAGAAGATGACAGTTGTTGTCCACTCTTCAACTCTTCAAACCAAGTTTCATATAAATCACAAATTTCTAATAACTTACGATTCATCTTACGAGAGAGATGTTCCTCTTCTTTTGAAAAATGAAACATCACATTTAAGTGATGATCAGACCATAATTGTTGCAACTCAAATAAATGAGAAAAGTTAACGGTAGTCGTGCCATATTGCTCTAAGGCATGCTCAAACTGCTGCACTTCATCAATCAGTACAACAGGTTTTACACGATGAGCAATCAATGAAGCGTACTGAATAAGGAATGCATGATTAGTAACCACAATTGGACTTTGTTGAACTGAAGCTACTGCCTTGTCCCAATACAGACTTCCTTCCTCATTTGCATCTTTTACCGATATTTCTTTCCATAACGTTACTTGATGAAGTGCTTGATTACACTCCGATAAATCACCTGTTTGCGTCTTTGTAATCCACACGAGTAACCCCATAATAGAAAGGCTGTTTCTTGCACTTCTCTCCTCTTGATACTTGTGAATTGCACGCTTGAAGGCTGTTAAATCAATATAGTGTCTTTGCCCTTTTATAGAAATTACAGGTGTCTTAATCTTTAACTCTGTAATAATTGGAGCGACACTATCCTCCATCAGTTGTTGTTGCAATAGTAAGTTCGAAGTGACTATCCAGATTGGTTTTCTCTTACTCGCTTTTTCAAATGCTGCCAGTAAATAAGCGTATGTTTTCCCTGAACCAGGGCTGGCTTCAATAAAATGCAAAGGTTCGTCAGTTTCAATCAACGATTCTATGGTGGTTATCATCTCACGCTGACTTGCCTTATCTTCTAAGAATCCAGAATCTACTAATTTCTGATAAGCTTCAAGTGCATTCGTTTTTCGTTTAGAAGACTTTAGTTCTACCTCTTTTACGGTTAGAGGTGAAATGACGAAACCTTGTTCTAAAGGAAAAGCTTCTCTTTCTTCTTTTCCTTTTTCTTCTAAAATTTCCTCAAAAATCGTACCCGTATCCCCTAGTAATTCTCCAGAGAATTCGGTTAGCTGTTTCAACGTAATCGTCGACAACTCTCGAAACTTAGTCTTCATTTTTAAGAATAGTTCAGCTGTTGCTCGAGCATCACTGCCTGCCGTATGTACTTGAGTATGACGAATCTCTAGCGTCTCTGTTAAATCACTAAGACGATAACTGAGTGCTGTTGGATAACAAATTTGAGCCAGTTGCACCGTATCGATGAGTGGCACTTCCAATTCTAGACCCAGTGCATCTTTTAAAGCAGACATAATAAAAGGTCCGTCAAACCCAACATTATGCGCGACGAGCGTTCGGTCTTCTAACAGATTAAAAATCGTCATTGCAACTTCATCAAAATAAGGAGCCGTTGCCACATCCGCATTTGTGACTCCTGTTAATAATTGGATTTCGAATGGAATACTTTTTTCAGGATTTATATTCAGTGAGACATACTCAATCACTTCATCGCCATCGATTAATGTACAACCAAATTGGAAAATTCGGTCCCCCGATTCGTATTTTGGTCCTGTCGTTTCCAAATCAATGACCGCATATTTTCTCATTATCCGAACGCTCCTTTCTAAAGAATTCCTACTTAATTAGTTTACTAACTTATTCCTCTTGTTGCAAACAGTAGAAAAGTTTTAAGGCAAAAAAAGAAGCTTGAGCAATGCCCAAGCTGTTTTTTATCATTTTTAAAGTTGATTAAACGGTTTTACCTTTATCAATCACGACTTGTACTTCTTCCGTACCTGTTAAAACAGTATGTTGTTTTACCGTAACATCTTTATCAGCAATCACATACTCTATATGAGCACCTGATTTAATCACGGTATTTGAAAGAATAATACTGTTACGAACAACCGCACCTTCTTCTACGACAACATCACGGAAGATAATACTATTTTCAACCGTACCACGAATCTTCGAACCGTCTCCGAGAATCGAATTCTTCACTACAGCTTTCTTACCATAGCCTGTAGGGACCGTATCTTTAACACGCGTAATCACTTGAGTACCAGAAAGGAATACATCATGAAGATTTTCAAAATCAAGCATATCCATATTTAAGTCATAGTAATCTTTAATCGTATTAACGACCTTCAAGTATCCTTTAATTTGGTATGCAAATACACGTAATGTTTCAAGGTTCTTAGCGATATAGTCACGTAAGATATCTTCCCAACCAAGTGTTAACCCTTTTTTAACAATGCCATTGAATAATTCTTTTGTTAAAATGTAGATTTTCACTTGTGTTGCACATTCATGATCAGATCCGTCGAAGTGATAAAGCGACTCATACACTTTATGATTTTCATCAAAGATAATTTGTGATTCCCCTACTGTTGGTTTGCGGTACGTATACGCAACAGTGATATCAGAACCAGTATCTAAGTGATATTGGAACATTTCTTTGAAATCAATTTTCCCGATAATGTTTGTATCAGCTAAAATTACAAACTCTTCATCTAAATCTTGCGTATACACCATTGTATTGGCTAACGCTTCAATTTTATTTTGCGGGATACGTGTTGATAAGTAGTTTGACATCGGAGTAATAATCTTCAAACCACGGTGTTTACGGTTTAAATCCCAATCTTTCCCTGAAGCGACATGATCCAGTAAAGACTTGTAATTATGATTCGTTAATAATGCAATATTATCGATATCTGCATGTACAAGAGAAGATAGCATAAAGTCCACCATACGATAACGAGAAATTACTGGTAAAGCGGCTGCCGTACGATTTCTGACTAACCCTTGAAGGTCGTCATTTCTATAATTATCTGCAAACAATACACAAAACGCTTTGATCATATTAATTTCCTCCAACTTTCGTATCTTCTTCTACCACTTCGAAATTGCCGATAACGGTAATCATATCTTTACCAAGTTCAATTTCTTCATGGCCTACAGTCACACCGCTTTTTACAACCGTGCCTTCTGCAATAATTGAGTTCACAACTGTTGCGCCCTCTTCAATGACCGCATTCTGCATGATGATACTTCCAAGGACTTTAGAATTTTGAGCAATCGATACTCCAGACGATACAATTGATTCATGGACTTTTCCTAGTACAATTGTTCCATCTGAAATCATTGATTCAGTCACTTCGGCGCTCTCTCCGATATATTGAGGAAGTCTGCCTTCGTGGCGATAGTAAATCTTCCAAGTTTTATCAGAAATATTAAAGTCTTCTTTTCGTTTGATTAAGTCCATGTTTGCTTCCCATAGACTTTCGATAGTACCTACGTCTTTCCAATATCCTGCAAATGGGAAAGCGTAAATACGACGGTCTTCTTCAAGTAACATTGGAATAATGTTTTTACCGAAGTCTTTTTCACTTTCTGGATTTTCTTCATCACGAATTAAATACTCTTTAAGTACTTTCCAGTTAAAGATGTAAATCCCCATCGACGCTTTTGTTGAAACCGGATGTTCAGGTTTTTCCAAGAATTCTACGATGCGTAAATCATCATCCGTATTTAAAATACCGAAACGACTTGCTTCTTCTAGTGGGACATTAATATGAGCAACCGTCAAGTCTGCTTTTTTCTCTTTATGGAATTCAAGCATCTTGTTGTAGTTCATTTTATAAATGTGGTCCCCAGATAAGATTAATACGTACTCTGGATCATACTGCTCGATATACTTAATATTTTGATAAATAGCATTGGCAGTCCCTTTATACCATTCCCCTGTTTTCCCAGCTGTATATGGAGGAAGAATTGTTAACCCTCCGTCTACACGGTCTAAGTCCCAAGGGTTCCCATTCCCCATGTAAGAGTTCAACTCAAGAGGCATAAACTGAGTTAACACCCCAACAGTAGAAATCCCTGAATTTGCGCAATTTGAGAGAGGAAAATCGATGATACGATACTTCCCGCCAAAAGGAACAGCTGGTTTCGCCATATCCTTTGTTAGTACTTGCAAGCGAGTTCCTTGTCCGCCTGCGAGTAGCATTGCTACGATTTCTTGCTTTCTTGCCATACGTCCAACCTCCGATTATTGATTGTTAATGATATACAGTGTAGAAAACGGTGGTACATTCACCGCGAGTGTATAATCAAACCCTTTATGTGGTTTCGTAACTGTATGAAGTCCACGATTCACCACTCCAGATCCGTTATACTTTTTAGCGTCAGAGTTGAGAGCAACTTTATAGCTTCCCCATTTTGAAACGCCAATTTCGTAATTCTTAATGTGGTTCCCTGAGAAGTTTGAGATAACAATGACTGAATCTCCTTTAGAATTCATTCTTGAGAAGACGAAGCAGTTATTCCAAACATCTTCCACCTCATGCCATCTAAATCCTGTCCAGCCTCCGTCAAGTTGCCACAGTTCTGAATGCTTCTTGTAGAAGGCGTTTAAATCTTTCACATAGCGATGAGTCGCATCATGAATAGGATATTTGAGTAAGAACCAATCCAATTCACGCTCTTCATTCCACTCAATCATTTGTGGAATTTCATTTCCCATGAAGTTTAATTTCTTACCAGGGTGAGCCATCATATAACCCATGAAAGCTCGATAATTAGAAAACTTATCTTCATAAGAAACAGACGCTTTATCTAGTAACGATTTCTTTCCGTGAACGACTTCATCATGAGAAATCGGTAAAATATAGTTTTCCGAGAAGGCGTACATCATCGAGAACGTAAATTGATTATGGATGCCACCTCTAAATAGAGGATCTTTCTCTAAGTAATCTAGAGAGTCATTCATCCAACCCATATTCCATTTGAAGTGGAATCCAAGTCCTCCTTCTTCTACTGGTTTGGTAACCCCAGCGAAAGCAGTAGACTCTTCAGCAATCATCATGACACCTGGATATTCATTACGTACATAATCATTCAGAGATTGAATAAATCGAATCGCTTCTAGATTTTCAAATCCTCCGTAAATATTACGAGCTGATTCATCTTCACTTCTGCAATAGTTATAGAACAACATTGAACTTACAGCATCCACGCGAAGTCCATCGATGTGGAATTTTTCAAGCCAAAATACTGCACTTGAATACAAGAATGAAACCACTTCTGTCTTGCCGTAATCAAATGCTCTCGTTCCCCATCCTTTATGTTCTTGGATACGAGGGTCACCGTATTCATAGCAAGGTGTTCCATCAAATTCATATAACCCAAAAGCGTCTTTTGTAAAATGACCAGGTACCCAGTCTAAGATAATTCCGATACCTGCCCTGTGACATTCATCCACAAAATACATAAAGTCTTCTGGAGTTCCAAATCTTGAAGTCGCTGCAAAGAATCCTGTCACTTGGTAGCCCCACGACTTATCATATGGGTATTCCGTAATTGGCAATAATTCAATATGCGTGTAGTTCATCTCTTTCACATAAGGAATTAATATATCTACTAATTCACGATAAGAATAGGGATCGCCATTCTCCTTCTTCTTGAAGGAACCAAGTTCAACTTCATAAATGTTTAACGGTAGTTGAAAAGGGACGGTTCTTTGTTTCATCCACTTTTCGTCAGACCATTGGAATTCAGGAAAATCGTATACTTTAGACGCTGTTTTGGGTCTTGTTTCCGCATGGCGTGCATATGGATCTGCTTTCCATAACCAATCTCCATGATGCGGAACAATCACATATTTATAAGCATCGTACTCTTTTACATTTGGAATTGTGATTTCATAAATCCCATTTTGATTAATACGCTCCATCTTATAATCGGTTGGTCTCCATTCACAGAAATCCCCCGTTACATAGACTTCTTTTGCGTTTGGAGCCCATACGCGGAATGTACATTCGTTGTCACCTAAGAAGCTACCAAGGAAATCATAACTATGGAAATTCCTTCCTTCATGAAATAAATATTCTGCTAGTTGTTGCACTAAGCCATCACTCCTTTACGCATTCGCTCACAAAAATAAAATAAGCGTTTTCATAGTTGGGATAAAAAATTAGAGAAGGTTGATATTGATACATTTCTCTTGTTTAAATTATAACATATTTCTTAAATTTTCACAGTGGGTTTCATGAATTTTCTTAAAAATTTTTGTTTAATTCTCTGTACTTTTCATGAAACCCGTTTTGGTATCACTTTTCACTACTTTATATTACAATGAACATAGATTGACAAAAAAAGGGGCCTATTATGATTTTCTATCACTCACTAAAAAATAAGTATCCTTCAGGAGCAGTAACGGATAACCAAACTATTTTTATACAAGTTAAAGTTACGAAAGAGACTCACCTCTCTTCTATCCAATTAGTACTTAAAGAAGATTTAACGCAAACAACAAGCATCTATCATCCAAGTCGTTCTACGATTGAAGCAGATGCGACTTTATTCTCATTTGAAATTTCACCGTTACATTCAGGACTATATTTCTACTATTTTGAAGTTCGTTCTGAAATCGGTACTTACTTCCTTAGCAACCATGAATTCCATGCAGTTCCTGTTCTAAACTATCATGAGATTAATAGCTGGCAATTAACGGTTTATGAAGAACAATTCACGACTCCTGAATGGTTTAAGGGTGGAATTATGTATCAAATCTTCCCAGACCGTTTTAAGAGAAGCGAGAAATATAAAGCGAAAAAAACAGCCAATGAAGAGATTCGTTACCGTCATGATGAGTGGGACGAATTGCCTCAATCAAGTATCACACATGAAAATTACAAAGCCCAGGATTTCTATCTTGGGAATTTAAAGGGAATCGAAGAAGAACTCGAACACTTCAAAGTCTTAAATGTAAACTGTATTTATTTAAATCCAATTATGGAAAGTCCAGATAACCACCGCTACTCCACTGCGGATTATTTCAATGTGGATCCATATTTAGGAACGAATGAAGACTTTAAAAAACTATGTGCGAAATTCAGAAAAAATGGAATCGAAATTATTCTAGACGGTGTATTTAGTCACACTGGTGATGACAGTATTTATTTCAACAAACAAGGTCATTACGATAGCGTAGGTGCCTATAACTCAACAGAGTCGCCATACTACCCATGGTTTAGCTTTATGGAGTTTCCAGATACGTACCACTCTTGGTGGGGCTTTACAAACCTTCCAACGGTGAATAAATTGGAACCTTCCTATATGAAATTTATCAACGATCCAAAAACCGGTGTCTTACCCTTCTGGCAACATCTTGGGATTGGTGGCTGGCGTTTAGACGTTGCGGATGAATTTCCTGACGAGTTCTTAGACGCATTACGAGTAACTGTTAAACAAACAGACCCAAATGCCCTCATTATTGGTGAAGTTTGGGAAGATGCGACTACGAAATTTGCTTATGACCATCGTCGCCGTTATTTCTTAGGAAAACAACTGGACAGCGTGATGAACTATCCTTGGAAAGATGCGATTATCAATTTTGTTCAAACAAAGAACTCACATGCTTTACGCTATGCCATTGAAGAAATCATTGATCATTATCCAAAACCTGCTCTAGACGTTCTAATGAACTTACTAGATAGTCACGATACGGAACGTATTATTACAAAAATTGGCTTTGGTGATACGGAAGCTGTTCCACTTCATGACCGCCCAACACTTGAATTAACTGGAACTGAACTTGAAGATGCGATTCAAAAACTAAAAATCGCAAGTTTCATTCAATTTACTCTACCAGGTGTTCCTTCGATTTATTACGGAGATGAAATTGGGATGCAAGGATTCCGCGATCCGTATAACCGTAAGACATTCAGCAAGAAAAAAATCAACGAAGAAATCTTCGAGCATTATAAAGCATTAACAGCTTTTAGAACAGAAAACAAAGAAGACTTCAAGGGAGATTTCCATGTCATTTACGAAAACAATGCATGCCTTGTGTACCAACGTGGCTCTCTCCTTTGTGCCGTGAATATGAATGAACATACGGAATACATTGAAGGTCTTCATGGAAAACAAATTTTTGCAAGTCACCAAATAAGAAACCATCCAAATGGACTTCTTGTTCCTGCATTTGGCTTTGCAGCATATGAAATTTAATCCACAAAAAAAAGATTCTCACAGTGAGGCGTGCCCCACTTGTGAGAATCTCTTTTTTTATTGGTTTAACCTTGAACAGGTTTGATGTGCCAAATGTCTTTTGCATACTCTTCTACTGAACGGTCAGCTGAGAAGATTCCAGCATTTGCGATATTCGCAAGGCTCATCTTCATCCATTTAGATGAATCGTTATATGCTTTTTCAATGCGCTCTTGTGCTTCAACATAGCTGTCAAAGTCTGCAAGACACATATAGTGATCTTGAGTTAATAAGTAATCCACGATGAAGTTGAAGTTCATACCACCAACCGTCATTGTACGGATGAAATCAAGAACGGTCTTAATCTTAGGTGAATTATTATAGTATTCCCAAGGTTTGTACCCCTTAGCATATAACGCCTCTACTTCTTCTGTTTCTAAACCGAAAATAACAATATTGTCTTCTCCAACAGCCTCGTAGATTTCAACGTTAGCTCCGTCCATTGTACCCAGAGTAATTGCTCCATTTAACATCAGCTTCATGTTACCAGTACCACTCGCCTCTTTACCTGCTTGAGAGATTTGTTCACTCACATCAGCAGCTGGCAAGATAATTTCAGCTAATGTCACTTTGTAGTCCGGAATGAATACTACTTTAATATATTCACGTACTAATTCATCACTTTCAATCATTTGAGAAATTGAGTGAATGAATTTAATAATATTTTTCGCCATTTGGTATCCTGAAGAAGCTTTCGCAGCAAAAATAAATGTACGTGGAGTTGGACGCAATCCATTGTATTTAATTTCATGATAAAGATATACAATGTGTAACGCATTTAATAATTGACGTTTGTATTCATGTAATCTCTTCACTTGTACGTCAAAGATTGAATGAGGATTTACCGAAATCGCAAGAGTTTCCTTAATGTAATCTGCTAATTGCTCTTTCTTAGTTAATTTAATCGCTTGTAAGTCTTTTAGTACTTTCTCATCATCTTTGTATGCATTCAATTTAGAAATACCAGAGAGGTCTTTAATGAAGTCATCTCCGATTAATTTTTCTAAGTACGTAGCAAGTTCTGGATTTGCTTGACCTAACCAACGGCGGTGTGCAATCCCATTTGTCACATTCCCAAATTTTCCAGGATATAATTCGTTAAATGCTTTGAAAGTATCACGAACAAGAATATCACTATGCAGTTTTGATACCCCGTTTACATAATGACTACCCACGATAGAAAGATTTGCCATCTTAATCATGTCGTCATAAATAATCGCTGTATCACGTAATGTATATTGTTTTCCTTGTTCCATTACCCATAAGCAGAAACGTCTATTAATTTCCTCAATAATTGAGTAAATACGTGGAAGAATTGGTTGGAATAAGGATACTGGCCATTTTTCCAATGCTTCTGCCATGATCGTATGGTTTGTATACGCAAATGTCTTCGTCGTGATTTCCCACGCTTTATCCCATCCGTATCCATACTCATCCACTAATAAACGCATTAACTCCGCAACGCCCATCGCAGGGTGTGTATCATTAATATGAAGCGCTACATGTTCTGAGAAGTTTTCTAATGTACCAAATTCACGGTAATGATTCTTCACTAATTGTTGTAATGAAGCGCTAATGAAGAAGTATTGTTGTTTGATACGCAACTCTTTACCTTCGTTAGTAACATCAGCTGGATATAACAACTTAGAAATAGAAGACGCAATGGCTTCTGCTTCTGATGATTTAGAATATTCACCACGTTCAAATAGTTTCATATTGAAACCAGTTTTTGCTTTTGCTTCCCACAAACGGAGTGTGTTCACTGCTGAAGCATCATAACCAGAAATTAATAAATCATATGGTTCCGCTTGAATCGAAGTATAGTTTTTGTGGTTCACTTTTAAGCCAGTATCTGTCATGACTTGCTCTAATTCTCCACCAAATCGCACTTCTACTTCTTCATCATTACGATACACTAACCCATATTTACCAAGGTCTAACCATTGATCTGGGAATTCTTGTTGCCATCCATTAGTAATGACTTGTTTAAAAATACCGTATTCGTAAAGAATTGAGAATCCTGTTACTGGATATTCATTACTTGTTAAAGCATCTAAGTAACAAGCCGCTAGACGACCTAAACCACCATTTCCTAAACCTGGATCTGGTTCCATATTATAAATTTCATCTAGTGAAAAATCATGTTCACTTAAAAAATCTTTGGCTTCTTTTTCAATTCCTAAATTGAATAAGTTATTGCGAAGTGTACGTCCTACTAGGAATTCCATTGACATATAGTACGCACGTTTTTGACGAGTTTGTTTTAATGTTTGTTCATAGCTGAATTTCTTTTCCATTAAAATATCACGAACCGATCTCATCATCGCTTCGTATACTTGTCTCTTACTTGCATTTGAGATAGTTACACCAAATTGATTCTTTAATGAAGTTTCTACACGACTTGTTAAACTTTTTTCGACCATTTAAGGCCCTCCTTCTTATTTTCATACCACTTCATGGTACAAATCTAAATATTTCTTAGCGGATTGTTCCCAGCTAACATCTTTTTGTAAATTGTTTTTGATAATTTGTTTCCATTCATCAGGTGATTGGTAGAAGCATGTTACAGCACGGTAAATGGCATCCATCATATCGCCAGCTTGGAAACTTTCAAATGTAAATCCATTTCCTTCAACGCCTGTAAATGGAATAACTGTATCGCGCAGACCACCAACACGGTGAACCACAGGAACTGTTCCATAACGCATTGAGATGAGTTGTGACAATCCACAAGGCTCTGTCTTAGATGGCATAAGGAATAAATCACTTGCTGCATAAATTTTAGCAGACATCTCATTAGAGAATAGTAAAATGCTTCGTACACGATCATGTCTATAATGTTCTAATGAACGAAGTGCGCTCTCATAATGAGCATCTCCAGTCCCTAGAATGACTAATTGTGCACCCGTTCTGAGAATATCTTCGCTTGCTTGTAAAATTAAATCAATTCCCTTTTGATGAGTAAGTCGTGTCACCATTCCGATTAATGGAATATCAGCATTCACTTCTAAGTCCATCTCTTTTTGGAACGCTAATTTATTTTGAACTTTATCTTCGAATGTCTTTAGATCGTAGTTCATTGGAATCATAGGATCTGTTTTTGGATTAAATTTATCCACATCAATTCCGTTTAAGATTCCTCTTAATTTTCCTTGCTCAACATTTAAAATCTTATCAAGTCCATATGAAAAATAAGGGTCCAAGATTTCACGCGCATATGTTTCACTGACTGTATTGACGCGGTCCGCTAATTGAATCGCACCTTTTAGCAAGTTTAAGTCTCCGTTATAAATCAGCGCATCAAAGTACTTATTCTCTAAACCAAATAGATTTCCCATTTCATAAGGATTGAATTTACCTTGGAATTCAATATTATGAATTGAAAGAACACTCTTCATATCTTTATAAAATTCTGCTTCACGACTCTTTAATACATCTAAATAAATAACAGACAGTGCTGTATGCCAGTCATTCACATTCACAACATCCGGCTTGAAATCTAGTGCTGGTAAAATTTCAAGTGCTGCTTTTGAGAAGAAAGCAAAACGTTCACCATCATCAATTTGTCCATAAATACTATCCCGATTGAAATATTGCTCATTATCGACAAAATAACAAGGAACTCCGTCCACTTCTGTCTCGAAAATTCCACAATAAGAATGTCTCCATCCTAAATCCACAAATTGATATGCTTTGTATTTTAGACCAAAACGTTCGCGGTCAATACTAGAATACAAAGGTAAAATAACACGTGCATCTACGCCTAATTCACGAAGGGATTTTGGAAGAGAACCAATAACGTCTCCTAACCCTCCTACTTTAACAAAGGGAGCTGCTTCAGCTGCAATAAAACAAACTTTCATACACTTTCTCCTTTAACTTGTGATATGTTAATTATACCTGGAAATCATGAAAAGAACTAGACTTCTTATATAATAAATTAAATAATGTAAAACTATAGAAAAAACCTAGGACAAATGTCCTAGGTTCAATGAGCAATTAAATTTCTGGATAGATATCTTCCACAGATTTTTCTGGGTCAATCACGATGAATAAGTTACCGTGAGAACCAATTGCTGAACTTTGGTATTTGTTGTCATTTCCATCTTCATCTACTGGGCTGTATGGGAAATAAACACGATCTTTCTCAACAATTACATCTGATTTTGGATGATTTCCATCAACATATAAAATATCCATTAATTCGATATCGCTGTATTTTTTAACGCGTTCGAACATTCCTAATTCTAAACCACCTAAGTTAATGTCTTCTGACATAACGTGGTCTGCTTCAGGTAAGATCTCGATACGTAATGATTCACATGGGTGAATTTCTTGGAATTCTCCACCGTTAATACGACCAAATGATGTAGTAACTTTTTTAATCCATAAGTCACCAATCAAACGACGATTAATCGTCCATGTTTCTCCATTTCTAAATACAAATCGTAAACCTGACATAACCTTTTTCATATAGGGTCACTCCTTAAAATAAATTATTGCTTACAAAATGATAATACCATTGAAACGCCTTTCATTCAAGAATTATATTTAATAAAACGGCTTTCAATAAATTGTTTTTCATTTCAATGAAACTTTATTTACTTTCATTGAAATTGTTTCTAATCCATGAAACTATCTCTGTATTTTCATTGGCTAATCTACCAGATAAAATCTCTGTTTGAAGGGCTTGTAAGACTTCACCAATAATAGGGCCCATCTTCTCTAAGCCAAGCGCTTCTTTAACTCCAAACCCATCAATTTGAATGTCTTTCATCGAACGAATCGGTAATTGTTGATACACAGCCTTCAGCTTTTCTAGTTCCTCTGCTCGACCAATTCCTGGCAACAACTGCTCTACTTCAACAGCTAAGTCTTCTGGGCACTCATAAGCAAGAAATGCATCCCATTCTTTTTCAAGACGAGCGAGCAATGTTTGATAACCTGTTAATACAGTAGAGATTTGGTCATTCGATGATTTCCAGTTTTTCAATACTTTTCTTAACTGAGGAATACTTAATCGTTCATAGTAAGCAAATAAAATCCAAGCTTGAGTAATCGTAAGTTTGTCTAACGGGAACTCACCCACTTTTAAGAGCGTTTCTTTAGCCTCTTTAAAATCTGGACAAGCTTGATATAACTCACTTTCCACAAAGGCTTTAAAGGCAAGGGTGCGTTGTGGACTCAGTATCATTTTCTCAAACTCAACTTTCATACGTTCCACAGCAACTCGCTCGAGATTGGCTTTTAAAGTACGAACCGCATTGAATGTTTCAGATTCAATCGAAAAACCTAACTGCCCAGCAAAGCGGACCGCACGCATCATACGCAAGGCATCTTCATTAAAGCGCTCCATAGGATTTCCAACACAGCGGATGATACCATGGTCTAAATCTTCAATCCCATTAAAATAATCAACAATTTCTTCTCTGTCGTTAACAGCAAGAGCATTAATTGTAAAATCCCTGCGCATCAAGTCTTCTTCCAGGCTTCTGACAAAGGTCACAGAATCTGGATGTCTAAAATCTTGATACGTCCCTTCCGTACGAAATGTTGTCACCTCATAGCTATCATGATGATGAAGTACAAGAACGGTACCGTGTTCGATTCCCACATCTACTGTATGAGAAAAGAGACTTTTCACTTCTTCAGGAGTTGCACTCGTTGCAATATCCACATCCGAAATTTCTTTTCCAAGAACTAAGTCGCGAACTGACCCACCCACAAAAACGGCTTCGTGTCCGGCTTCTTTTAACGTTTGAAGAACAGGGAGTGCACTAACGAAGAGCGGTACCGATTGTATATCAACTTTTCGTTTAAAATCACTCATCTTCTAACTCCTTTAATCGATTCGTTAGTTCCATAAAACGCTGAGAGTCCATTGATTCAAGAGCGTCATTGATTTCTGATTTTAATTGAGAAATCAGCACTTCTTTTTGAATACTATCTAATTCCTCATCGACTACTTCCATCTCTTCTACTTCAGAGAAATAGTAAGGATTTTTTTCCAATACCGCAAAACTAACCATGCTCTTATATGCATTTGGAAAATCTAATTCCACATAGCAATTTTCTTTCCAATGAAGTCGCATATCGTGAAACGCCACTTCTGGATTATCGAATTTTGTTCCTTCTTTATAGAATAGAAAAGATTCTTGAGCGGGTTTAATCGTTGAAAATAACATTCCTTTTGGAGTAGCTTCTACATGCTCCACAAAATGAATTTGTTTCAACAATAACTCATGGTTTAACAAGTAGTTCAGAATCCATAATGACTCTCTTCTTTTCAAAGAATGATTTGAAATGAACCACGAAATAAATTTCTTTTTCGTTTCTAAACTTGGGTTAAACAAAGTATCCCTCCTACTCTTCAAAAATAAATGTATAACGGATAAATTCAGGATTAAACGGATCTACCTTCAATGCTTCTTGTAAGGCTGGTACAGCTAAATCTTTACGTCCCTCTTCAATCATAAAGCGAATATAATCTTCTAAAAATTCAACAGAACTTTCCCCTGCTTCATAGGCTTTTTGATAGTATGTAAAGGCCTCGTTGTACTCTTCCATTGCTTCATAAGTTTTCGCAAATAGATAAAGAATCACTGCATCTTCTTTTGTTTCTAAGGTTTCAAGGAATGCAATACTTTCCTCATATTCTTCCTCATCGTTTAAAGCCTCAACATAACTTGTCACATTAAGTAAAGAATCGCTGTTAATATCAACCGCTTCTTTTAATTCTTGTAATCCAACTTTTGGATTTCTTGTTGCGATTTCAATTTGTCCAAGAATACGATGTGCTTCATCATTCAATTCATCAAAATCAATCCATTTCTTTGCATAATCTTTTGCTTCTTCGTCACGTTTCAAGATTAAAAGACATTGAATCACATTCAGTGTCACTTCACTATTTTCTTGTTCACGTTCTAGAAGTTCCATGTAATACTCGAGAGCTTTCTCATAGTTACCCTCAATAGACTCATATGAGGCCATCTGGAACAATAAATCACTTGAGAGGCCATCGATGCTTTCTTCGCCAATAAATTGCTCTAATGGCTCTTTATCACCCATTCTTAAAGTGGCTTCAACGTACAATTCTTGTGCACGTTCTTCTTCACCAGTCTCCTCTGGATTTTGTTTTAAGAAACGCTCCAAGAAAAATGCGCTACGTTCGAAACTTCCCGCTTCAAATAATAAGGTTCCAAGGTAAAAATCAATAATCGCTTCATCTGGATCTAAGTCTTTTGCTTTTAAGAGTTTCTTCTCTGCTAAATCAAAGTCTCCCTCTTCACGGTAAGCTTCTGATTGCACTACTAACACACTTGGGTAGTCAGGGTCTGTTTCAGGAATATCATACAGAATCGATAACGCTTGATCTGTTTCTCCTTCAGCTACTAAGATTTCGGCTAATAAAATCGTCCAAATCGCTTCATCTGGTTCCACTTCAGTGAGTCGTAACAGAGCACGCTTTGCTTCTTCGTAGAATCCAATTGATACAGAATAAGTGGCTAAATCTGCCATCTCTTGAAGGTCTGTTTCTGGGTTGAAATTGTCAAAAAAGTGGTGATAGTGTTCATAGACTTTATCAATATCTTGTTCTTGTAAGGCTTGTTCAATCGCTTCGATTACTTGTGTCATAATGTCTCCTTTAGCAGATAAACTGCATTTAAATATGTATACTATTGAAGTTTTACACCAAAAAAAGAAGGTGTTATATAGAGTTAACTCTAATATAACACCAATTAAAACTTCATGCTATGAAAAATAATTCATTGGAATTATTTTTTAACTGCATCTTTAAGAGCTTTACCAGCTTTGAATGCTGGAACTTTAGAAGCTTTGATTTTGATTTCTTTACCTGTTTGAGGGTTACGTCCTTTACGAGCAGCGCGTTCGCGAACTTCGAAGTTACCAAATCCGATAACTTGAACTTTTTCACCTGCTTTTAAAGCTTCTTGAATTGTTTCGAATAACGCTTCAACTGTTGCTGAAACATCTTTCTTTGTTAATTGCGTTTTTTTAGCAACGCGATCTACTAATTCTGCTTTGTTAGCCATTTTAGTTTCACCTCCGTCAAATAAGAATTTCTATCAGAGTTCGTTGAGTGGTCCAACTTATCTGGAAATCGAAAATTAGTTTTGATTTCCTCTAGATTATACCATTCAACCTCTATAGTTTCAATGTTTTATATCTTGTTTTATAAGGGTTATATGAATTTTTTTACTTTCTTTGGCGCGTAATCATATGAATTGGTGTTCCCTCGAAGCCAAATGCTGAGCGAATTCGGTTTTCTAAGAAACGTTCATATGAGAAATGCATCAATTCAACGTCATTTACAAATGTGACAAATGTTGGTGGTTGAATCGCTACTTGCGTCATATAGTAAATCTTCAAGCGATTCCCTTTATCCGTTGGTGTTGGGTTCATCGCAATAGCATCCATCAATACATCATTCAATACAGAAGATGAAATACGACGTGAACGAACTTCATGAATCTCTTTTAAGATTGGTGGAATTTTTGTAAGACGTTGTTTTGTCTTCGCAGATACAAAAATAATTGGAGCATAAGATAAGTATAAGAATTCTTGACGAATCTTATCTTCAAATTCTTTATAAGTCGAATTATCTTTTTCAAGCGTATCCCATTTATTCACTAAAATAACGACACCCTTACCTGCTTCATGAGCATATCCCGCAATCTTCTTATCTTGTTCTTGAATTCCCTCTTCGGCATTCAAGACCACACAAACAATGTCGCTTCGCTCAATCGCTCTTAAGGCACGTAAGACACTATATTTTTCAGTTGATTCAAAGACACGGCCTTTCTTACGAATACCGGCAGTATCAATCATCTTGAAGATAGTACCTTCTTCGTCTTCAAATGTCGTATCGATGGCATCACGAGTCGTTCCAGCAACATTAGATACAATGACACGCTCTTCTCCAAGCATTGCATTTACTAAGCTTGATTTTCCTACGTTTGGACGACCAATAAAACTAAACTTAATCACATCTTTATCATCTTCGTCATCATTCTCTTCCGGGAAGGCTTTTACTGCTGCATCTAATAAATCTCCAAGCCCTAATCCATGACTTCCAGAAATTGGGAATGGCTCACCGAATCCTAATGAGTAGAAATCAAAAATCTCTGAACGTAATTCAGGATTGTCGACTTTGTTAACAGCAAGTAAAACTGGCTTATTTGTACGATAGAGTAATTTTGCAATGTGTTCATCAGTCGTTGTTACGCCCTCTTTTACACTTGTTAGAAAGATAATGACATCAGCTTCTTCCATCGCAATTTCTGCTTGCATACGGATGTTTGACATAAACGGTTCATCCGTAATATCAATTCCACCTGTATCAATAATATTAAAGGAGTGACCTAACCACTCACCTTCAGAATAGATACGGTCACGAGTGACTCCGGCAATATCTTCTACGATAGAGATACGTTCTCCGACAATACGGTTAAAAATTGTAGATTTTCCGACATTTGGTCTTCCTACAACGGCAATAACTGGTGTTGACATACTATTCCTCCTTTTCTCTAATTCTATCATAAAAATAGTCTGGAACCAGTCCAGACTATTTCCACTTAACTTTTATTTGAATGTTATTCTTCAACTTTAAGTTCAGAAAGTTGATCACCTAAACGATCAGCTAAAGAGAATGAAACATCTTCTTCAGGTAATTCGTAAGTTTCTTCAACCACTTCTTCAACTTCTTCTTTTTCAGGTTTTGGAGGTTCTTGTAAAGCTTTAATACTTAAAGAAATACGTTGTTGTTCTGGATGAACTTCAAGAACTTTCACTTGAACTTCTTGACCTTCTTTAAGAACTTCGTGTGGTGTTGCAATATGTTGGTGAGCAATTTGTGAGATGTGAACTAATCCTTCTACTCCAGGGAATAATTCAACAAATGCTCCAAATGTAGTTAGACGTTTTACTAAACCATCTAATACTGAACCAACTGCTGCACGTTCTTCAATGTTATCCCATGGTCCTGCTAATGTATCTTTGATTGATAATGATACACGTCCGTTTTCTGGATCCACAGAGATTACTTTAGCTTGAACTTCTTCGCCAACTTTTAATTTGTCGCTTGCTTTCGCAACGTGCTCGTGAGAGATTTGTGAGATGTGAACTAATCCATCCACACCACCTAAGTCGATAAACGCACCGAAGTTTGTTAATCGAGCTACTTTACCAGTCACTACAGAACCTTCTTGAATTGCTTCAAATACAGCTGCACGCTTAGCTGCTTTTTCAGCTGCAACTAAGTTTTTACGTGATAAGATTAAACGATTTTCGCTTGGTTCGATTTCAACGATTTCAAAAGCTAATGTTTGGCCTTTGAATTGAGCTAAGTTATCAACATAGTGGTCTGATACCATTGAAGCTGGCACGAAAGCACGAACTCCTGCATCCACTACTAAACCACCTTTAACTGCATCCACTACTGGAGCTTCAATGATTTCTTTGTTATCAAATTTAACTTGAATTTCTTCCCAAACTTTACGTGCATCTACACGTTTTTTAGAAAGTAAGAAACTTCCATTTTCTTTATCTTTGATTTGTTTGATGACTACTAAATCAACAACATCCCCAACAGCTAAAACGTCTTCTACACGTTCAACTGGTGATGTAGATAATTCATTGAAAGGAATAACTCCTTCAACTCCTCCACCGATAATTCCGACGATGGCTTGTTTATCTTGTAGAGTTAATACTTCACCTTGTACTAAATCTCCGATTTGAATATCTTTAACGATATCGAGCGCATCTTGCATTGTTTGTAATTCTGACATGTGACTTCCTCCTAAGCGCGACAATTCATGCGAACATAAAGTTTGATTTTTGTGTAAAATAAAACTTTTTATCCACTTACAATCATACCACTAAATGAAAACGAATTCTAGTGTTTTTGTGTAAAATCTGGTTAATTCGTTAACTTTTCTTGGATAAGATTCGTAATTTTAGAAACGACTTCTTGAATTGATAGGCTTGTTGTATCGATTTCAATTGCATCATCCGCTTTTTTCAATGGTGACTCTTTACGAGTACTATCTAAAAAGTCCCGATGAGCGATTTCTTCTTCTAATTTTTCAAGGGATAACTCGATTCCCTTCTCTTGGTTTTCTCTATAACGGCGAAGCGCACGCTCTTTCACAGAAGCCACTAAGAAAATCTTTAATTCAGCATCAGGAAGTACCACTGTTCCGATATCTCTACCATCCATAATAATCGAATGATTTTCAGCAATCTCACGTTGCATTTGAACAAGCTTTACTCGAACTGCTTTAATCGCTGAAACTTCAGATACATTTCTGGTCACTTCCAGATTACGGATTTCACGAGTAACATCTTCTCCATTTAAGAAGACGAGTTGACCATCTTCGGTATTTTTAAAACTGATTTCTAAATGATCTAATAATTCTTCAATCGCCTTTTCATCATCAACAGAAATATGATCTCTTAAAAATGCTAAAGTAGTTGCACGATACATTGCACCCGTATCTAAATAAAGAAAATTGGTTTCTTTAGCAATTAATTTCGAAATTGTACTTTTACCAGATGAAGCTGGTCCATCAATTGCAACTTGCATACTCTCTCTCCTTCTCAAAAAGAAAGCCTGAAACGTCTTGCGTCTCAGACTTCTTGTATTTTAGTCGTATTATTATTGTGCTACTTTTAATGTAGTTCCTGGAGCAATGTTATCTCCTGTAAGACCATTAATTTGTTTTAATGTTGCAACATCCATACCATGATTTACTGCGATACGGTATAAAGTATCTCCAGCCTTAACTGTGTAAGTACCGTAGTTACCGTTTTGTTGTTGCGCTTGAGTAGTTGGTGTTTGTTGCGTTTGTTCAGCTTGACGAGGAGCAGTTGTTGTAGCTTCGCGAGCTGTTGTTGTAGCCTCTTGTTTTGTTGTAGTAGCTGTTGTTTCCGGAGTTGCTGTTGTCGTTTCAACAGTCTTCGTTAACATTACATCATCAGCAGTTCTAGGTTTCACTTGATTGCTATTATTGCTAATTGAGAACCACATCATAAATAATACTGGTGCTACAATGACAATTAAGAATACAAATAATAAAACATTTGATAATGGTGCTACTGCTTTCCCACCTGAGTTTCTAGCACTACGAGAAAATTGACGGTTCTTTAAATTCTCTTCTTCGCCAAATTTTCTTTCCCATGGTTGTTCTTCTGTTTGATTTAAATCTTCATTATTATTAAAGTTATCGCTCATTCAAAAATCCTCCTAATTTGACCCAATGCTATCCTCAGTCAATTCACTACACAATATAGCATATTCTTACACTCAGGGCAAACTTTTACTTTAGTACTATTGTAGCATAATTTCTCAAAAAATCACTCTATTTAATCAGAGATTAAATAATTTCTTAAAGCTTTCTTCGAAGGTGTTTTTTCCATTTTCTTCTTCATTCCAAATTTCAGTTACATTCAGTAAAAATAAATCAAGATGCCTGCAACTACTGCACTTCCCACACGGCTCTGTTCGATTTTCTCCAAAGAACTGTGCTAAGTACTGTTCTTTACACTGACTCGTGGTCGCAAATTCTTCAATCTGTCGCAATTGCTTTAATTTACGTCCTCGTTGCATTTTTATAAATTCATTCTTTTGTTCATTATTCCAATGGAAAGCCTCTGCAATTTCTTTTATATTTTGATGCAGTTCTGTTTCTTCCACGTCCTCCACTTCATAGGACCGTTCAATTTTACGGCTCATCTGCGGAAAATCGTCCGGATGAACAAAGGCAACGCAACGACTAAACTGCAAGTCTCTTCCAGCTCGGCCAATTTGTTGTACATAATCTTCAAGCGTTTGAGGAAGTTGGTAATGAATAATCGTTCGAATATTGGACTGATTAATGCCCATTCCAAATGCACTTGTCGCTAATAAGATATTCAGTTCTCCTCTAAAGAATTTCTGCTGAATCGTTTGACGGTCGCTACTATGTCTCTTGGAATGGAAGGTATCGATTTTTGTAAATCCTTCCTCCTGAAGGGATTCTTTTAACCCTTCAATCTCTTTAATTGTTGAGGCATACACGATACAAGGATATTCCACACGCTTCAATAATTCACTAAGCATCTTGCTACGAAGTCCTTCAACCACAATGACATCAATTTCACGGTTCTTCAAGAAGGCATGTCCTTGGAAATAAGTCGTTTTGTTCTTATCTAGCCCTAAGAAAGTATAAATATCATGAATCACTTGACTCGTAGCTGTTGCCGTTAACGCTAACGTTCTTGGACTTCCTAAACTCTTTCTCATCTTACCAATAAATAGGTAATCGCTTCTAAAGTCATATCCCCACTGTGAAATACAATGCGCCTCATCGACAACGAGCAAGCCTATTTCCAGTTTTGATAATTGCTTAAAGAATCTTGGCGCTTGTAGCATCTCCGGAGAAACAAAAATAAATTGATACTCATTTAACGTACTTAAAATATAATTCTTCTCAGACTCTGACATAAGAGACGTGATGGCCACTGCTCTATGCATACCGAGCTGCTTTAAACTAGCGACTTGGTCGACCATTAAAGCAATCAACGGAGATACAATAACCACTCTACACTTTTCTTTAACGCCGATATATTGATAAATAAACGATTTTCCATTTCCTGTTGGTAAAATCGCAATCGCATCATGCCCTTCCTCAAGAGCCGTGATGACTTCCTGTTGTCCTTCTCGGAACTCATCATATCCGAATCGATTCAATATTGGATCCATGTCATTCACGCTCCTTTAAGGCCTTGATTTGATAGTATCTGAATAAGAAGAAATCCAGTTTTTTTCCTTCTGCTTCAAACTGGTCTTTAGCCTCTTTATACTTTGGATACTGCTCGTTTTCGAAAAGTTCTTTGTACGCTACGGCTGCCTTCGTTTCTTCTACACGTTTATAAAATGCATCTTTAGTAAGTAACAAATGCTTTAAAAGATGATCGTTAATCGTGCTTTCTTTGAGTTTACGTAGACGTGCAATCTCCGTTCGTTTTAATCCTTTCTCAAATAGACGAACCGTTTCTTGTACAGAACTCGTTTCATGAGAAATCCATTCAAACATTTTAGAAAACCATCCATAAGTGATTGGAGAATTTTCAGGTTCCTCAAAGACATCACTCACCCATTTCATTAAGACTAATCTTGATAGTGGCTCACAGTCTTCAACCATGGTAAATTCCCACAAGGAAATGAGCTCGTCTTCTAAAGTGGCTGTGGACTTAGCTCCATTAAAAAGGCCGACCCAATGCCCTTTAACGCAGTTATCTTGCTTATCGGTCCAGAACTTGAACTCTTCCACAACACTACTAAACCAAACTGGTGTAATGTTCTCTTTTTCTTCTTTATACCATCGCTTAAATAATTGCTGTAACCATACATTTTGAATTAAAGGACGATAGCTTGTTTCTTCATAGCGGTGGTAACTAATCCATTCGACCCAAAGTCTTATCACATCTCGTAATTGCACAAACGAATATGGATGCATCAAGTAATTGACGGGATGGCTTCCGTTTGTCACAAGCGAAAACTCCGGAATATCTTTCAGTAGCACTATGCCTGATTCATTTTCGCTAACTATTCCTTCACGGAAAAATCCATCTACTAATTGATGAAAGTACTCTTCTTTTAAATGAGGTAAACTAGCAAAAAATACTTCAGTTTTATCTTCTGTGACGCCAATTAAAGTCGACATGGTACGATTTCCTGTTAAAATACGATATAATCGATTTATCGGAACCACACCATACGACTTGATCGCATGTAATATCCAAAATTGATAAAAGGAGTACTGACTCATGGATAAAAAATCCTCTCTTTCAAAAATTTATACAAAAGTTGATTGCGAGTCTTGCATCGCATGTGGCATCTGTCAACTACGTGCTCCTGAGATTTTCGAGTACGATGCTGAAGGGATTGCCTTTGTAAAACAAGACAATAATACCGGAACAGTTCCACTACCAGAAGATACGCTAGAAAAGTTCAAAGATGCTTATACCGCCTGTCCTACTGGTGCGATTAAACGAAAAAATAGTCCATTTACTGAAGAATAAATAAACAAAACGGACTCATACAGTATGAGTCCGTTTTTCTCTTTGTATGACTCCCTAATAGAAATCTATTTTTCGTCTAAAGCGAGTTTTCTCAATTTCTGTACTTCAAATGAGCGTAATTCACGGTAGTCTCCAGGGCGTAAGTTCTCTAACGTTAAAAATCCAAACTCTTCACGTTTTAATTTCATAACAGGTAACTCCACTGCTTCAAACATACGCTTCACTTGATGGTTCCATCCTTCATGAATCGTTAAAGCCACAATTCCTGTTCCTTTATCTGTATCCACTGATAAAATTTGAGCTCTAGCATTTGACGTTTTCTTGCCATCTAAGACAATTCCACGTTCCAATTGACGCATTTGTCTAGGCGTTGGAATTCCTTTAACTTTGGCGATATATTTCTTCTCTACGTGATGCTTTGGATGCGTCATTAAGTTTGAAAATTCACCGTCATTCGTTAATAAAAGAAGTCCTGTAGTATCGTAGTCCAAACGTCCCACTGGATACACGCGTTGTTCCACATCTTTAAAATAATCCGTCACAACGGTTCTTCCTTTATCATCACTCGCACTTGAAAGCACGCCTTTTGGTTTATAAAACATGAAGTATACAGGTTCTTCTTTGTAAATCGGAATACCGTCTACCTCAATTTTATCATTGGCACCTACTTTAAAGCCGAGTTCTCTCACGACTTCACCATTGACCTTCACACGGCCTTCTTGAATAAATGCCTCACATTTTCTGCGGGATGCCACACCAGCGTGCGCCATTACTTTTTGTAATCTTTCCACAAAAAAACCTACTCTTTCTCTTCTTCTACTTCATGATGTTCTTTAGAGCGGATTTCCAACTCTTCAAATAAATCATGATTATCTCTAAATAATTGATTGGCCTCTTCAGAATCTAAATCGAATAAATCTGAAGCATCTGGCAATGCATCCAGCGATTCTAATCCAAAGTAATCCATAAAATAAGCGGTTGTCTTATAGAGTTTTGGACGACCTGGAGTCTCTAATCTTCCAGCCTCTTCAATTAAATCTCTTAGCAATAGTTTTTGAATCGAACCACTGCTTTGAACGCCACGAATGGATTCAATATCCACACGCGTTACTGGTTGTTTATAGGCAATAATTGCCAACGTTTCTAGAGAAGCTTGAGATAATTGAGAAGAATATGGAGAAACCGCATATTTTTCGATATATGATTTTAAACTAGCCTTTGTCACAAGCTTATAATGAGAAGCTGTGAGAAGAAGTTCTAAGCCACTATTTTCGTCCTCTAAGCGTTTCTTTAATTCATCTAGTAACTGACGAACTGCACTTCTTTCGAGTTCTAAAATATAGCTTGCTTCTTCTAATGTAATCCCATCATCTCCAGCAACAAATAGTAAGCCTTCTAATACTGAAATGTAATTAGTCACTCTCTTTCTCCTTTTCTTGTCTTTTCTCAATTAAAATATCCTCATATGGAGAACTTTGAATAAAACGGACACGATGTTCCCGAACGAGCTGTAACATCGCTAAAAATGTTGTTGTAATCGCATGCCTGTTGAACGCTGGGAAACATTCCTCAAACGGAACTTGTTTCTTATCTGTGTGCTCAACTTTTGAAATAATCGAATCCATTAATTCTTCAACCGTATGCGTTTCATGTTGAATATTAGCCTTCAGTGGCATCTTTGCAATATTCTTACGCGCTAATTTCTTTAAAGCATTCCATAAATCTTGAGTCGTCACTTCTCCTTCTTTTAATGGAATAATCTCCTGCATCGTAGATAAGTCACTCGCCTCTTTCCCGAAGTGTAATCCCCTTAGGAAAGAGAGCTCCTCAAGCTTTTTGGCATTTTCTTTAATTTGTTGATATTCCAATAGTTGTTGCACTAACTGATCACGAGGGTCTTCCACGATTGGCTCCCCGTCTTCATCCAACTCTTCCAGTTTTGGTTTTGGAAGAAGCATTCTTGCCTTAATCTCTAATAATGTTGACGCCATTACTAAATACTCGGCTGCCACTTCCAACTCCAAAGTTTTCATGGAATGAATGAAGTTCAAATATTGCTTCGTTAATTCATTCATCGGAATATCGTAAATATCGATTTTCATCTCGCGAATCAGATGCAAGAGGACGTCCATCGGTCCTTCGTATTCAGCTACTTTAATTGTTAAATCTTCCATGGTTCCTCACTTACACGATGTTTATTCCATTTTGCGAGAATCACACTCGTCTCAATTGTTCCACTCAATACTTTATCTTCCATCTTTGCTAAATCTTCTAACATTTGGAATGTAATATTTTCCCCACGAAACGAAGGTGACACCGATAAGTATTTAATGACAATCGTGTCTGTTGTGCTTTCTCCACCAATCAATCCAATAAAATTCTCACTGTCACTTTCTTTAAAAAGCCAGCATTTAATCGATGGATTTGTCGCGATTTCTTCAATTTCCTCTTGCAATCGTTTAAAGTCCTTGAATTCAGGGATGTAAGAAAGTAATCCCATCACAATTTTTTTATTCGTTGCTGAATAAGGTACTAACAAATTCATTCCTCCTCGAGGTTCGTCTCTTAATATAAAACAAGTACTTTACGAACCAATGATTTGAACACTTCTTTAACGCGTTGTGTTGTTTCTACCACTTCTTCGTGGTTTAAGTTTGCTTGCATTCCTGCAGCTAAGTTTGTGATACATGAAATCCCAATTACTTTGATACCAGCGTGGTTTGCTACGATAACTTCAGGAACAGTTGACATTCCTACTGCGTCCCCACCAACCGCTTGTGTGAAACGGATTTCTGCTGGTGTTTCATAAGTTGGTCCAGAGTATCCCATGTATACTCCTTCTTTAATGTTGATGTTTAATTCTTTCGCAGCTTTACGAACCACTTCTTGTCCGTATTCGTGGTACGCATGGCTCATATCAGGGAAACGAGGTCCAAAGCGGTCTTCGTTTGGCCCGATGAGTGGGTTTGTACCAGTGTAGTTAATTTGGTCTGTAATAATCATTAAGTCCCCTGGTTCAAATGTTGGGTTTGCACCACCAGCTGAGTTTGTAACGATAATTGTTTCAACATCTAATAGTTTCATTAAACGAATTGGGAACGTTACTGTTTCCATATCGTAACCTTCATAGTAATGGAAACGTCCATCCATGATTAGAACTTGTTTTCCTTCTAATTCACCGTATACAAGACGACCAGCATGACCGACTACTGTTGACACTGGGAAGTTTGGAATATCTTTATAGTCAAAGATTAATGGGTTCTTTACTTCTCCAGCAAGTTCACCAAGACCTGATCCTAAAATCATTCCGAAGTCAATGTGACCAATACCTTTTTCTTGTAAAAACGTTTTTGTTTCAACTAATTGTTCGTATTTGCTCATGTTGTTCCCTCTTTCTATATTAGTTTAATTCTTTTAAGAAGCTTGTTCCGTTACCAGTTGATGGTACACCAAAGTTTTCGCTGATTGTTTCTGCGATATCACTGAAGTGACCTTCTGGTAAGTGTGTTGGGTGTTTCAATGATTTGCTGATAGCTAACACTGGAATGTACTCACGAGTGTGGTCTGTTCCCTTGAACGTTGGGTCGTTTCCGTGGTCAGCTGTAATAATTAATAAATCATCTTCTTGCATGTTTTCAACGATTTCTGGAATACGAGCATCGAATGCTTCAAGCGCTTCGCCGTATCCTTTTGTATTACGACGGTGTCCGTAAACCGCATCGAAGTCAACTAAGTTTAAGAAACTCATACCAGTGAAGTCTTTCTTCAATACTTCTACTAGTTTATCCACGCCATCCATATTGTCTTTTGTACGAACGAATTCTGTAATTCCTTGTCCGTTGAAGATATCGTTAATCTTACCAATCGCAATCACATCAAATCCATCTTTCTTCAAGAAGTCTAATGTTGTTTCGCCAAATGGACTTAACGCATAGTCATGACGGTTTGATGTTCTTTGGAAGTTACCAGGTTCACCCACATATGGACGAGCAATGATACGTCCAATCATATATGGATCGTCTTTTGTAATTTCACGAGCGTATTCGCAAATACGGTATAACTCTTCTAGCGGGATAACGTCTTCGTGAGCAGCAATTTGCATTACAGGGTCAGCAGAAGTATAAACGATTAAATCGCCAGTTTCCATTTGGTGTTTACCGTAGTCATCGATAACCGCTGTACCACTGTATGGTAAGTTACATACGATTCCTCTTCCTGAGAACTCAGAAATACGGTCTAATAATTCTTGTGGGAAACCATCAGGGAAAACTCGGAAAGGAGTTTTTATATTTAATCCCATTAATTCCCAGTGACCTGTCATTGTATCTTTACCAACAGAAACTTCTTCCAGTTTAGTATAGCTTCCTTCTGGATGTTCTACTGGTGGAACTGTTTTTAAAGGAGCGATATTTCCTAAACCATAACGTTGCATATTTGGTACGTTTAAGCCCACAGTTTCTGAAATATGACCTAAAGTATGTGAACCTGCATCATCAAATTTTGCAGCATCTGGTGCTTCTCCAATCCCTACAGAGTCCATTACAATGACATGTATTCTTTTAAATTTCATAGATTCCATCTCCAATTTCTTTATTACGAACGAGGATGTGCTTGTTTGTAAATTTCCTTCATTCGTTCGTTTGTAATATGTGTATAAATTTGTGTTGTACTAATATCTGAATGTCCAAGCAATTCCTGAACAATTCGAAGGTCGGCACCCGCTTCTAAAATATGGGTTGCAAAGGAATGGCGCAATGTATGAGGGCTCACTTCCTTTGTAATCATGGCCGTCTGAACGATTTTCTTTAAATTCTTCCAGAAACCTTGACGCGTAAACGGGCCACCTCTGTGATTCAAGAACAAGACATTCGATAACTTCTTCTCGTCTTCTAAAGCTGGACGTGCATACTCTAAGTAATTTTGAATCCAGTTAGTGGCTTCCTGTCCAATCGGGATAATGCGTTGTTTATTCCCTTTCCCAATCGTTTGTAGGAATCCAAGTTCCAAGTGCAAATCACTGAGTTCAATACTGATTAATTCACTCACCCGCATCCCTGTTGCATATAAGAGTTCGAGCATCGCCTTATCTCTTAAGCCTAGAACCGTTGAGGTATCTGGTACCTCCAGCAACCTGTTCACTTCATCGATACTCAGCGCTTTTGGCAACTGCTTCTTCGGTTTTGGTGGATGAATTTGTTGCGTCGGATCTTTTTCTATCATTCGCTCTTGCACGAGAAACTGGAAAAACTTCTTCAGGCAACTAATCATTCGACTTGTTGAACTAACGGCGTATTCATCTTTTTTCAGCTTCTGAAGAAACAGTACCATCGTTGTATGGTCCACATCTTGCAGACGTGCCACCTTTTGTTCTTCTAAAAACTGAGAAAACTTCTCCAAATCACGTTTATAACTTGCAACGGTGTTATCAGATAGTCCTTGAACGGCAATACTATCTAGGAAGTAGTGTATTTCTTTCATCTTCTACCCTTCCTTTTGCTGGCAATTTTTGCAAATCCCGTGAAAAGTTAGACGATGATCCAGCACTTGAAACTGGAATTGCTCTAATACTTTTTGTTCAACATCAACGAGCAAATCTTCCTCGACTTCCTGAATCTGTCCGCATTTCACACATAAGAGATGATGCGCAAAATGACGATTAACGGTTTGTTTCAGATGATAACGGCCAATGCCATCATCAAATAGATTTCTTGAAATGATTCCTAAGTCCGTTAAAATCTCCAATGTTCGATATACCGTAGCTAGTCCAATGTCTGGATACTTCTGCTTCACGTACATGTAAATTTCTTCAGCCGTTAAGAGCTCATTCAGATGTTCTAGAAGGATTTCAACCGTTGCCTGTCTTTGCAGGGTCAGTTTAAAACCTTCTTCTTGTAATTTCTTTTGAATCCCTTCAATAGAAATAGATGACAAGCGACTCGCCTCCACTCATTATTCTTCAATCAGATGGATAAATCCTTCTTCTTGTGTAATTCTTTTTGCTTTTAATAAATTACCAATGGCACGTTTAAATTGCCCTTTACTAATTCCAAAAATCTCTTTAATCGTCTTTGGATCTGTTTTATCCCAATAAGGAAGTGTATGTGTTGGACGATTTTTCAGCATCGCCACAATCATCTCTGCATCGTCTCCAATCGCTTCGTGAGCGCGTGGACGCATCGAAACATTCAGTACACCATCTGGACGTAGGCCAATCACACGGACGGTAATTTCTTCCCCAAGCGTTGGTTCGTACATTCGCTCTGATGGATGCAAGAACAACTTATATCCTTCTGGTGTGATAATGGTTGTTCCTACAAGCCTTACTTGTGTTACCGTTCCAGTTAGGTCTTTATTGAGTTGACCTTTATGACCACGAATCACTTTTTCATTTAATGCTTGACCGTCTCCCATCGTTGCCCATGTGCGATCTTTTTTATCTTTAATCAACGTTACGTATAAACGATTATTTTTCTTTGGCCATAACTCTTTCATACTTGGAAGTTCATCCAATGAAACTACCATATCTTTATCTTCTAAACCAATATCCACGAATACGCCCAAGTCTTTTCTGACTTGTGTCACGCTTGCCCATCCATAACTTTCATTTGTTACTTCAGGAATGTGGAGCGTAAAGACTTTTTTACGGGAAGAATTCTCATATAAAAATCCCGTTACTACATCACCAATCTTTAGTGATTCGGTAGCGTCGTCTTTTTTTAGACGGAATGTTTCTCCACTCTTTTGAACGAAAAAGTACTTTTCATTTTCATCCGTGATAATGGCTTGAACAACGGTCGATAATTCACTTGTCATAACAAACCTCCTTCTTCTACATTTGTCCTTTTATTTTACCACAAAATAGGGCTTACAGTCATTTAACTCCTTGTATTTCTAACGATTTCTCATTATTTTATGAAATGACTTCAAAACACAAAAAAGCTTGAACAACTTTTTTCGGTTTGTTCAAGCTTTTTATTATGATTTAAATAAATTATACGCGAGCAACTTTCATCATGTTTGTTGTTCCTTTAATTCCTAAAGGTACACCAGCAGTGATGATCACTAAATCGCCTTCTTGTGTAGTAAGGTTGTCACGTACTGCTTGCATACAGATTTCGAACATTTCATCTGTAGACTGTGCACGTTCAACGATTACTGGTTTAACACCCCAGATTAATGACATTGCACGTTGTTGACGTTCAGAAGAAGTCACACCTAAGATTGTTGCGTCAGGACGGAATTTAGAAATCATTTTTGGAGTATGTCCTGATTCAGTTGCAGCAACGATTGTTTTCACTTTTAAGTTTTTAGCTGTGTGAGCTACTGAACGACCGATTGCTTCAGCTACATCAGTTTCATCGAATGCTTTTAATTTGAATTTGTCACGTACACGGATTTCTTGTTCTGTACGAACACAG
The DNA here is from genome assembly GCF_041433555.1 of Granulicatella sp. 20925_1_45. NCBI lineage: Bacteria > Bacillati > Bacillota > Bacilli > Lactobacillales > Carnobacteriaceae > Granulicatella > Granulicatella sp. 20925_1_45. The sequence goes on from NZ_JAPWBR010000016.1 coordinate 38,597, forward strand.
ATATTAGCCATTGTACGAACGGCTTCAACTGGGTAATCCCCTGCTGCAGATTCACCAGATAACATAACTGCATCTGTACCATCGAAGATAGCGTTCGCTACGTCACCAACTTCCGCACGTGTTGGACGTGGGTTACGTTGCATTGAATCTAACATTTGAGTAGCAGTAATAACTGGTTTACCTAAAGTGTTACATTTCTTAATTAAAGTTTTTTGAACGATTGGAACTTCTTCTGCTGCGATTTCAACACCCATGTCTCCACGAGCAACCATTAAACCATCTGATACCGCTAAGATTTCGTCAATGTTGTCGATACCTTCTTGGTTTTCGATTTTTGGAATGATTTGGATGTGTGTTGCGTTATGTTCTTTTAATAAATCGCGAATTTCTTGAACGTCTGAAGCACGACGAACGAAACTTGCTGCGATGAAGTCGATATCATTTTCAATACCGAAGATAATATCAGCACGGTCTTTTTCAGTGATACCAGGTAATTTAGTTTTAACGCCAGGAACGTTAATACCTTTTTTATTTTTAACAACACCGCTGTTGTTTACTACGCAGACGATTTCGCCGTTAGCGTGGTCTACTTCAGTAACAGCTAATCCTACTAAACCATCATCTACTAAGATAATTGATCCAGGTTTAACATCGTTGATTAATTCTGGGTAAGTGATAGAGAATTTTTCTTTAGTTCCTAACACTTCAGTCATTGAAATACGAACAACGTCTCCAGTGTGGAATTCAATCGCACCATTTTCCATATCATGTGTACGGATTTCTGGTCCTTTTGTATCTAAAAGAATCGCGATAACGCGTCCTGTTTCTTTACGAATTTTTTTGATTGTGTTGATACGTGCTAAATGTTCTTCATGGTCACCATGAGAGAAGTTTAAACGCGCAACGTTCATTCCTGCTTCTGCTAAAGCTGCTAATTTTTCTGGCGCTTCACTAGCAGGTCCAATAGTACATACGATTTTAGTTCTTTTCATTTTTTCTTGACTCCTTTAGTTTGTTTTAGAATGAAATTTCTTTATTTAGTTGATACAACTCTAAGTTAGGTAAATGTTTGCCGTTTGCTAATGTTTCAACGATATCGCTATAGATAATTTGTTCTGCTTTCACGCCGACACACACGCCACCGATATCTTCTTTTAATAAATCGATTGCTTTGGCACCCATACGACTTGCAAGTACACGGTCACGAGCACTTGGAGCTCCACCACGTTGAACGTGTCCTAATACTGTAACACGTGTATGGAAGTCACTATCGTATTCACGGAGTTTCTTAGCAAGTTCGTCACCAGACATCACACCTTCTGCAAGAATGATTAATGTATGTTTCTTACCGTTCAAGCGACCTTGTTTGATTTCTTTAGCGACAGTTTCTAAATCAAAATCTTGTTCTGGAATCAAAATTTGTTCTGCACCACTGGCAACCCCTGTCCAAAGTGCGATATCTCCAGCACGACGACCCATAACTTCAACGATAAACGTACGAACGTGTGATGTCGCAGTATCACGAAGACGGTCTAGCGCTTCTAATACAGTATTGATGGCAGTATCAAAACCGATTGTATATTCCGTACCTGGAATATCATTGTCGATTGTTCCTGGAACCCCAACAGTTGGGAAACCAAGTTTTGTTAAGGCAACGGCCCCTTGATAGCTTCCGTCACCACCGATAACAACAAGACCTTCAATACCGAATTTCTTTAATTGTTCGATTCCTTTTTCTTGTCCTTCGCGGTTTGCGAATTCTGGATAACGTGCAGAATACAAGAATGTACCCCCGCGACCAATCAAGTCACTCACGTCTGACGGATTTAATTTACGGATATCACCAGCTACTAACCCGGCAAAACCATAGTTAATTCCGTATACTTCAAAACCTTCATAAATACCCTTACGTACAATCGCACGTACAGCGGCATTCATCCCTGGAGCATCTCCTCCACTTGTTAAAACAGCAATGCGTTTCACAAAGATTCACCTCTTAGATTTATTTTTACTGGAACAAGCCCATTTGTTCTCATTTTATCACTTTTTTTTACAAATGTCTTTCATTTTCATAAACTTTTTCATTTTACAATTTTTATACATTCTTTATCTAAAATGTCGACAAGACTAGGAATCAGTTTCGACTCAAGGTTCACACCGTTTGCAAAAGAATTCTTTACGAGAGTTTTACTATTCACGAGGAATAATTCAACAGGTGTCACCCCTTTATATTTAGTCACCAACTGCTTAATCTCAGCATACACTTCAGGAGTATGTTTTTCCGGACGAATCGCGATTTGCAATCTTTTGGCTGAATCTTCAAGAAGCTTATCTGCAAAACTCATCGGATACATGCGGTTTAACTGCAGTTGCCATTGACCTTTTTGTCCTTTCTTCACACGACCTTCCGCTAGAACCATCGTGTTTTGTTGAAGATGTTGATAGACTTCAGCAAGCGTAGACGAAAAGACGACAACATCCATCATACCAGACGCATCTTGTAGCGTGACATATGCCATCTGCTCGCCTTTACGAGTCGAAATTTTACGAATATCCACAATCATCCCTACAAATCGCATATATCCTTCTTCAAAAACGGTTTGTATCGGAGTAATCCATCCACTCTTTACAAGTGGGTCATATTTTGAAGAAGGATGCGGAGAAACTGAAAATCCAAGCACTTCGATTTCTTCTTCAATTCGTTTTAGGAGTGGTTCTTCCTCCACATGTGTGAACGCCACTTCTAAGTCATCTTCTAGCGATAAATTCAAGCCGTGGAACTTCACACTCTTAGCTACAGCATCCACATTTGCTTTCAGCGTTGCCCTTGTTTCACCAAATTCATCAAAGGCTCCTGCATTAATCAACGCAAGTAATAGCGGTTCTTTCGTATATTGAGCGCCCATACGGTAAGCAAAATCTTGGAAACCTTTGAACGAACCATACTCATAACGATTCTTCACGATACTTTCCACAAAGTCTCGTCGAATTCCTTTGATGTTATTGAGCCCAACAATGACGCCACTATCGTCTGCCACAAAGTCTGCAAAACTACGGTTGATACTTGGCGGTAGAATCTTGATTCCTAACTGACGCGCTTCAACAAGATAATCTTGTAACTTCGCTGACTTCGCACTCGCATTTTGAAACAATGCCGTAAAGAATGCCGTTGGATAATTTGCCTTTAAGTACGCTAATTGATAAGACAACATCGCATAAGCTACCGCGTGAGATTTGTTAAATCCATAGTTGGCAAACTTTTCAATATAGTCATATACCGTCTCGGCATCTTCTTGTTTATACCCTTTTGAAAGTGCGCCTTGTACAAATTTTTCTTTTTGGTCTGCGATCGCATCACTATTCTTCTTCCCGATGGCACGACGTAAAATGTCCGCTTCCCCAAGTGAGAATCCAGCCATTTCACTAGCAGCTTGCATAACTTGTTCTTGGTAGACCAAGATACCATATGTTGGTTCAAGAATCTTTTGAAGAGATGCATGAGGATACTGAACAATTTCCGTTCCTTTTTTACGATTAATAAAGTGTGGAATTTGCTCCATTGGGCCTGGACGATAAAGTGCTAGAACTGCGACTAAGTCTTCGAACTCCGTTGGTTTCATGTCTTTCAACACACGACGAATCCCGTCTGACTCGAATTGGAAGATGCCATTCGTTTGTGCCTTTTGGAAAAGTTCAAAAGTACGCGTATCGTCTAAAGGAATCTTCGTAATCTCTATTGCTTTTTTCGTAATCTTCTGGGTTTGTTGAATAGCCTTATGAAGTAATGTCAGGTTACTTAACCCTAGCAAGTCCATTTTAAGAAGGCCAACTTTTTCAACAGCCTGCATCGCATACTGAGTAAGCATCCAATCGGCTTCCTGAAGTGACGCAGAATACCCTTTGTCTCGTTTCATTAAAGGAACGGTCTTTGTTAACACGTCTTGTGATAACACGACTCCGGCCGCATGGACAGACGAATGGCGTGGAAGTCCTTCGAGCGCTCTGGCCACTTGATAGAGCTTACGATTACGTTCACTACTTTCTACATGTTCTCTAAACGCCTTATTTTCTTTATAGGTTTGCTCTAACGTTACTTTCCCTTGAGCGATATTGTTTGAAAACTTCTGAACCGTAATGATGTTTTCGCCAAAGACTTTACACACATCGCGAATCACTTGTTTCGCCCCAAGCGTACCGAATGTCACAATCTGCGCTACGTTTTGGTTGCCATATTTTGAAACGATATAGGCTAAAATATCTTCACGTTTATCATCTGGAAAATCCAAGTCAATATCGGGCATCGTATAACGCTCACGATTTAAGAAACGCTCAAATAGCAAGTTATAACGAATCGGATCTACGCCTGTAATATGCAAGAGGTACGCAACGAGAGACCCCGCTGCAGACCCACGACCAGCACCAGTTTGAATGCCTGTCTCACGCGCATGACGCATAATATCCCAAACGATAAGGAAGTAATCATCAAATCCCATTTCATGAATAACAGCTAACTCTTCTTTGAGACGGTTCACATAAATAGGCGTCGTTACCCCCATTTCAAGCATCGCAGCTTCACATAATTCATAAAGGAACTGTGCACTCGTCTTTCCGCCTGGTACTGGGAATTTAGGAAGCATCGTATCTCTTAGAGGAATTTCCACCACTAAATCTTTTGTAAATTGTTCTAAGTTAGAAAGAAGGACTCCACCTTCTGCCGTTTGAAACACCTTCGTCATCGAAGTCGCTTCTGGCAAAGATTCACTCCCTGTTGCATCTTCTTGTGTAAACGAGAGCGTTTCCCCTAGTCGAATCGCTTGTAACACTTTCCATGAGAAATAATTAGTAGTATTTAAATAACGAGAGGCACTAAAAGCAACTGGCACTACTCCAGCATCTTCAATTCCTGCACGCATCTTGTCGAACTCACCGCGTTCAACCATTTCACGAGTAATCCCTACAGCAATTTCGACACCTGGAAATTCTTCCTTCACAGCACGAAGAACTGATTCGAGTTTACCCTTAGAATGCGCAGCAACCCACTCGCTGTCCATTGGAGGAAGAACGATTTTCACATCCTCGCTATGAGTTGCTATCCACTCAGTCATTTCTGTTGTCCAAGTTAATCCTTGTTGATAAAGGGTTGAAAGTTTCAGGAGGGATTCATACCCCTTAGCACCTTTGGCATAGACGACAAGCATTTCTTTTCTAGAAGCATCACTCTTCCAGGAAATCTCGAATGTACACCCTAGAATTGGTTGGATTCCATTTTGAATACATCGCTCATAAAACTCCACTGCTCCGTGCAACACACCATCATCCGTTAAGGCAAGTTGCTTATAACCTAATAATTTCCCAGTTTCTACATACTCATTCAAACGAATCGTACTCTTTAGTAATGAATAGCTACTGAATACTTGTAAAGTTGTAAATGGCATAGGGCTCCTCCTCTCGTATTAGTCGTCTTATTATAGCATATCTTCCCCTTTCACGCTCCCATTTGGAAAGATTTTTGGCCCATCTATTGTCAAAAGAATCTTGATTGTACTATAATGGGAAATGAAAGAAGGGTTGTCTGTGAAATATATTGTTACCATCATATGGGGATTGATACTTAGCCAAGTGACTTATTATTTAGGAAGTGCACTTTCTCAAACACCTTACAACGTGCAGAGCGCTGTAATCGTAGGAGTGCTCGTAACTGCAGCTATCTTTATCATCCAACACGTATTTATGAAATCAAAAGAAAACAGAAGTTAAGCTTTAAAACTTAACTTCTGTTTTTTTATTT